>PWPZ01000176.1 GCA_003556985.1 Bacteroidota bacterium | reverse complement strand
CTCATTCCGTTTGAACTCAACATCTGTACCGAAAAAACCGGCAAGATGATCGCGCAGTGACCCGTATTCGGAGGAACCAGGTTTTTCAGCACTTTTTCCATCTGTTTTTTCCGGTTGTCCGGTGTTCATATCCCTGACCAGTTCTTCGACCTTTCTCACCGAAAGTTCATTATTGATAATCTTCTTATACATTTTAAGCTGTCCATCCGGATCTTCAATGTTTATGATCGATCTGGCATGCCCCATGGAGATCTGCCGGTGCCTTATTCCCAGCTGTATCTCTGCCGGCAGCTTGAGAAGCCGTACATAGTTGGCTATTGTGGATCTTTTTTTACCAACTCTTTCACTCAGGTTTTCCTGGGTAAGCTTGCATTCGTCCATTAAACGCTGGTAACTAATCGCTACCTCAATGGCATCAAGGTCTTCCCTTTGAATATTTTCTACCAGTGCCATTTCCAGTAATGCCTGGTCGTCGGCCGTGCGGATAAATGCGGGAATGGCTTCCAGACCAACCATGCCGGCCGCCCTGAAGCGCCTCTCGCCGGCAATTAGCTGATAACGTCCGTTACCCTTGTGCCTTACGATAACAGGTTGAATAATTCCAAGCTCCCTGATTGAAGCCGCCAGCTCCTGGAGTGATTCTTCCTCAAATCTTGTCCTGGGCTGAAACGGATTGGCCTCGATCAGACTGATGTTTATCTCATCATGCCCGGTGGGCATATTATCTCTTTTACGTGGCTCCTCATCGGTCATCAGTGCACTGAGGCCCCTGCCCAGAGCGTTTTTCTTTGCAGCCATTAATTAATCGCTTTTGGATTATCAATAATTTCTAGTTTATTATCTTATCGGCATCGCTGATCCTGGTCATTTCATTTCTTTGCAGGATCTCCCTCCCAAGATTAAGGTAATTCACTGCTCCGCTTGAATTTACGTCATACATAAGCACAGGCTTGCCAAAGCTTGGAGCTTCACTCAGCTTGATATTTCGCGGAACAATGGTTTCAAACACCATTTGCTGAAAATGTTTTTTCACTTCATCAACTACCTGGTTTGACAGACGCAACCGGGCATCGTACATGGTAAGCAGGAAGCCCTCAATCTCCAGAGCCGTATTCAGACGGTTCTGAACTATTTTAATAGTATTAAGCAGTTTCCCCAGGCCTTCAAGGGCAAAATATTCACATTGAACAGGAATCAATACCGAATCAGATGCCGTCAGGGCATTAAGGGTGATCAGTCCCAGCGAAGGAGAACAATCAATCAGAATAAAATCATAGTTGTCCTTTATACCGGAAATCACTGTTTTCATTATCTGTTCCCGGTTAGGAAGATTTGTCATCTCAATCTCGGCACCAACAAGATCAATATGAGAAGGCAGAAGATCAAGATTCTCAACCTCAGTTTCAAGTATTATACCATTAGGATCCACATCGTCGATAAGGCATTCATAAATGCTTGTTTTTATCGCACGTATATCAAAGCCTATGCCTGAGGTGGCATTGGCCTGAGGATCCGCATCAACTAAGAGGACTTTTTGTTCAAGTACCGCCAGGCTTGCTGCAAGATTGATCGCCGTAGTAGTTTTCCCTACTCCTCCCTTCTGATTAGCCAGCGCAATAACTTTTGCCATTATATGATTTTTTTGTGAGACTATATCGCAATAATAATTAAAATTCCGGTAAATATAGCTCAAAAATACCATAACTGATTGCGGGCTGTAAAGCTGAGTTTTTAACAACAAAAACCGGCTTTTTAACACCTTATGAACATCCGTGCCGGAATCAACTCATTTGCAATCTGCTGTCGCGGCAACAAATCAGAATATTCTGCGAAAATTGTTTATAAATACGGCAACTCAACCTGTAGCAATGAATATCCGGTTCGCTGTATAAAACAGGCAGGAAACAACCGGCCAATCCAACCGGCAACCGGTTTAAGCCATTGGCATTTTTTTTCCGCCATGGATCAGGGTAAACTATTTTTTTTCTGCAAAAACATTCTATTTTGAATAATAAATAAAAAATTATAGGTTTGGACTCTCTTTAAAGCCTCCTTACTTACCATAAAACTTACAATGAATCCACCTGAAATAGATGAGAATCTGGTAATTGTAAATCCAAATGCAGGAAGAAAAAAGGGATTGAAAGACTGGGATAAAATTGCCGGTTTACTTCAGCGGGCCGGCATAAAATTCCGTTCCGAATTTACCAGGTTTCCCCGGCATGCTATTGATATCGCAACAGTCCATATTGAAACCGGTTATAAAAATCTCATTGTAGTGGGAGGCGACGGAACTATGAATGAGGTTGTCAATGGCATCTTTCTCCAGAACCGGTTCCCTACCTCAGAAATTAAACTTGGTATGATCACAGTGGGAACCGGAAATGACTGGGGCCGTATGTTCAATATTCCCCGGGGATATCAGGAGGCAATTGAAACCATTAAAAAAAATAAAAGTTTTGTACAGGATGCAGGAGTGGTGAAATATTATCACGGAGAGAATGAAAGCAACCGCTATTTTTTAAATATAGCTGGTATAGGCTTCGATGCACTGGTGGTAAGCAAGGCCAATAAAATGAAAAACTCAGGTAAGGGAGGATCTATAAGCTATCTGAAAAGCCTGTTGACCAGCCTGTTGAAATACCGTCATACCCGTACAGAAATAAAAATCGACGATGAAGTTATAAAAAACAACGTATTCAATATAAGTATAGGAATATGCAAATATAACGGGGGTGGCATGATGCAGCTCCCCTATGCGGTGCCGGATGACGGACTGTTTGACATTACAGTAATAAATAAGATAAAAAAGCATGATATTATTCTGAATGTCAAAAGGCTTTACAACGGCACAATAGCAAGTCACCCGATGGTGGAAACCTACAGGGGTAAATCGGTTTTCATAGATTCAGATCCGGCGATACATCTGGAAACCGACGGTGAATCACTGGGTCACAGTCCTTTTACATTCGAAATAATACCAAAAAGCATAAGGGTGCTTGCAGGATAACCCGCAAATCATCCGGTTCGGGTGTAGTGCAGATCAGCCTGATGAGTATGAGCCCCGGTTCCGGTTCAGGTGCCGCCCAGATCATCAGGATCACCTGCCCGAAATCATCAGGTGCGAATGTCGCTCAGATCAACCTTAAGATCTGCGAACCTTTTCGATCTCAAAAAGTCGCGGCCAGTTTTTACCGGTAACAAAGAGACGGCCGTTTTCCCTGTCGTATGCAATTCCGTGAAGTACATCGAGGTTAGGATGGTGATGCCGGGGGTCAAGCAATCCGTTCAGATCTATCCGTCCGGTAACTCTGCCGGTTTCAGGCTCTATAATAACTATATGATCGGTGTCAAACACATTTGCATAAATCAGACCGTCAATAAATTCCAGCTCATTTAGATTCCCAACCCTTCCGTTGTTATCGTAAACCTCTATCCGTGCGGTTTCGGAAAAATATTGCGGATCCATGACATAAAGGTTATGCGAACCATCGCTCTTTAATAAACTGGTGCCATCAGTGGTAAGTCCCCACCCCTCGGTCTGGTAATATATCCTTCTTAAAACACGGAAAGTCTCCTTGTCATATACAAATCCGACGCCCGACTGCCAGGTAAGCTGATAAAGCTTGCCGTCAAAAACACAAAGACCTTCTCCGAACAACTCCCTGTCAAGATTCAGGCTTCTCATTACTTCACCGGTTTCGGCCCGCACCTTCCTAAGAGTTGATTCACCGTATTTGCCGGTAGATTCATAAAAATATCCATCGTCATAAACCAGTCCCTGCGTGAAAGCACGAATATCATGGGGATAGCTGTTGATAATGCGAAAGCCGTACTGAACGGGCACAATATCCGACTTCAGTTCGATTCTCAGAGAATAAGTCTCTGTAGTTTCATCTCCAAAAACAACGATAACCCGGATTTGCCTGCTGCCAACCGGCTGACCCGATGAATCCCATATAAGTGTTCCCAAAACATCCCCGGAAAAAACGGCATCCTGACCGTCAACTGTCATATTTACTGCTGCCACTTCGCCTGCTTCATCATCCAGGTCAACCACAATGCTGATGTTTTCTTCCCTGGTAAAAATATCGCCCTGGGAAGGCTCAACTATCCGGCCCGACAGGGGGGGGGAAACTGCAGGGGCCGCTGATGACCGGGAAGATTCCTCACCCGTTTCCCTTCTCTCCCCTGTTTCGGAACAGCCTCCCATAAAACTCAGGGAAATAAACGATATAAAAAGTAAAAAATATCCGTAAGTCTGCATTGATGATTATATGTTATAACATTCATGGTTTAATGAGAAAGAAGGTGTGGTTTAGACCCTGAGCCGGCTGTTCGGCCATGTCAGGTTTTTTTCCCAATGATTTTCTGCCACAATCCCTGTTTTCCGTCGTCCTTTTCAAGATGAGACGATGCTTCGTCGGCAGTGCCACCGTTAAGCATTTGCCATACCTTGCTCCATCCCGGGAAACCCCCGAGGTTACGATCGTCAATAAACACATGTGCATGAATTTTCCTGCTGAATGCGTTATCGTAAGTCTCTTCCGGGTAGCTGTTATTGACCGCATAGAATTCTATCCCGTTTTCCCTGCAAAATTCAATTGCTTCTTCAAGTTGGCTTCCTGACCTGTATGTCCACAAGATAAGCTGATGTTTCTGTTTCTGCAACTCTTTCAGTGTTTCAAATGCAAACAACATGGGTTTTCCTATATCCGGATAGTCATCCTCAACAATGGTTCCGTCAAAATCAACTGCAATTTTCATTATTAATAATTATCAAAAAAGTTACTTATTATCTTCCCCGAAAACGTATCTTAACGAGAAAATATTTGAGTATAAAGATATGGTTTGTGGAGAAATATTTCCAAGTGCATAATCGAGGTAAAAATTTCCGAGCTTTAATCCCAAACCTGCAGAAGGATCTGCAACCAGCCTCTTATTATTGCCAAATTCCGTTATACGCTGCAAATTACCAATTCCTGACCTCAAAAAAATTAGTCCGCCGTAATTTATTTCAATTCCAAAAACAGGCTCCGTGCCGATCAGGCTGCTGCTTAAAAGAGCCGCAGTTTCCCCGTGAAATGAAACTGTTGCATTTACCTCTGCCAGAAGTGACACCTTGTCATTTATCAGGAAATTCCGGGCAGCCCCGAAATACAAACGCGGAAGCGTCAGTTCCAGGGAATTATCGGGGGGCAGGTTAAAAACAGAGTCGGCAACCTCTATTACCAGCTTCTCCTCATTGAACTTCCAGACGTTGAAAGTGCCTGTTGCATCGCGGATCACTGCTCCAAATTTCCAGTCCCCGTACATAAACCGTGCCCCGACATCAACGCCGAAGCCCCAGGCAGAAGCAAATTCGCCAACCGAACGCCTGATTATTTTAAGATTCCCCCCAAAATCCAGTCCGCCGACAGGCGAGTTCCTTGCATAAGTGGCCAAAAACGCATAATCGGCTACCGAAAACGAACTTATCCGGTCGTAATCAATATTCCCATCTCCATCAATCAGGTCAATAGTATTGGGAATATCATCAACGCCATATCTCAGCAGGGATATTCCCAGTGAACTTTCTTCATCCAGACTGGTAGCAGCCCCCAAATAATCGAATTTGGCAATACCAGCAAAATAAGGGGCATGCATAAGCGCCCCCTGATACCTTCCGGCAATCCGTGCCAGTCCCGCCGGATTCCAGTAAGAAGCAGTCACATCATTGGCAGAGGCTGTAAAAGCTTTTCCCATGCCGATTGATCTTGCCCCCACACCGACATTCATAAATTCATTTGAATATTTTGCCGGCTGGGAGAAGGAAGTAGCCGGAAATAAACAAATAAATGCCAATATAATCAAACGGTTAAGAGGTGGCATCTCTGTCAGATTTTATATAAATGATCCCAATCACTTCAATATCGCCGGATTTAATACGCAAACTATCAATTTTAACTTACTTTTGCAATATTTATTGCTTTTAACCATAAATGCCCAGGAGGTAAAAATATCATATTAACAAATGAGCGGCTTTTTGAAATCCCTTAAATCGAATATACCCAGCATCATCACCATGCTTAATCTGCTATCGGGCTGTTTTGCCATTCTTTTAAGCTTTTATGATGTTGCCCTGGCAGGACTGATGGTTCTTCTTGCAGGAGTTCTGGATTTTGCCGACGGACTGGCTGCAAGGTTGCTCAATGCTTATTCCGATTTCGGCAAAGAACTTGATTCCCTTGCCGACATGGTCAGCTTCGGAGTGGCTCCTTCTTTCATTCTTTTTCATCTGCTTTTAAATTCACTAATGGCAGGTGATCCCCTCTTCAGCGTTGACCTGCTCACAGCCGGCGAAGCAGCCATACTTGCCAGCGCATTCCTGCCTGCCTTATTTGCAGCATTGCGACTGGCGAAATTCAACCTGGACGACAGCAAAACCAAGTCATTTAGCGGACTCCCCTCGCCGGCGGCAGGAATATTTTTTGCATCGGCAGGATACATACTGTTAACAACTGAAATATCATGGATAAGAGAAGCACTGGTTAATACCGGCCTGCTTATGACACTGAACATAAGCCTTTCTCTGCTGATGATAGTTCCCATTCCCATGTTTGACATAAAATTCAGTAATTTCCGGCCGGGTGAAAACAAGATCAGGTACCTGTTCGCCCTGCCCTCTCTTTTTCTGGTAATATACTGGGGCCTGCAATCGATCCCGGTTATAATACTTTACTATATTTTGTTATCGCTGATACTCTTATTAACCGGTGAGAGCCGTCCGGTAAAAACCAGCGGGTAATTCCGGAATTCCATTCATCATGGCTTTCAGCGGTCTTTCCCTCCGGCAATCCGGTTCTTTATGGTCACTGGCCGTCTTTCCCTCCGGCAATACCTTTCTGTATCCGGATCGACTCGCTGTGGACCAGCTGAAGAAATTCCATGGTAAATGCCTCGGAAAGTCCCGCTTTTATAGCATACTCTTTTCGTGAGGAAAGGATACTGTCCCAGCGATTGGATTGTAATACTTCAATTCCCTTCTTTTCCTTTATTTCACCAATATGTGCTGAAAATTCGAATCTGCTGGCCAGCAGATCTATGAGTTTTTTATCGATCTGGTCAATTTGATCCCGGTATTTATCAAGTTCTGTCATTCTCTTTTTTTGATGTAAAAATACTAATTTACTGGCTTATCCAAGGAAAAAGGCCGCCTCAGAAACACTAAGGACGACCTTAAAACCAAAGATTATATGACAGGAGTTATTTTTCAGGTAAATCCAAAACAGGCAGATCCTCCCTGCAGATAAACTGGTTATGCTCGTTGCCCCATTCATCGTCACCGTTGGAAATAGTAAAGATAATATCATTGAAGTCCTCGTCGCTGTTGGCCGTAATCATATCTTCAAAACCAAGCACTATGTCAAGGCAGCTTCCTTCAAGAAAAAGAACATGCCTGCGCGAATCCTCGTAGTTGAATTCGGGGGTGGTATATACTAAATGCCGTGGTTCCCGCGGTTGCCAGGCGTCCCTGTCCCATCCGTCGGCTTTGATATAGAAGCCAATAATTGTTCCGGCAGGAAAAATCTGTCCGTCCGAACCCAGCCTGACCCGCTCTCCCTGCTGCCGCGACTCCCGGTTGTTGTTTTCATTAACATACTGATAAATGATCTTTTTATCAAGATCATCGGGTGTGGCAGGGATATCGTCCTCATGATACGCATAGTACCCGAACTGGTTATGCCATCCGGCGCCGTTGTGTATGAAGGTTATATAAACGGGTCCGTCTTCTATGAGTTTAATCGTGCCCGGAAGGCCATCCTGTACAAGAGCATGGGCAGGATGACCCGGTTCATGCAGGGAAGCTTTTTCGGGAAAAAGCTCAACTATATTGGGCCATAATGTTTCACATGGCTGAGTAGGTTCAAGCTCCACTATCTCCAGAATTTTCAGTCCGCCCAGCCCGGTTGCCACAAACACCTTATTGTCGCGGGCTTCAATGAAATTTGCAGATGATCCGTACTCAAACATGAACTTACCAATAGAACGCAAGCCGTCTTCATCGTCCAACCCGGCAATGTGTACCCCTGATCCGCCATTTGCAACAAGCACCAGCTTTTCATTTACAGAAACACCATTTGTTACATAATTCAGAGGAATTTCAGCGTCTTCAGGTATATTTGGCCTGGGTAGAAAGCCAACCTTTTCTTTCGATTCAATATCATAAATTTCCATGCCTCCCGTTCCGGCAGCAACGAAAGCAAGATTTCCCTTAAGTCTGACTATGGATTTTGCCTCCAGATATTCATCGCCGATAAAATGATCGCCTCCCGTTATAATCTCTCTCTTAAATTCACCATCCATATCCATCACAATCAGCCTGTTATCTTCAGCGCTGTAAACAACCATATTCGTACCGTCGGTATCAATTGAACGGGCATAGGGAACGGGTATATAACTGATGCGGCTCAGTTCATTGCCCAGAATACTCAGTCCACCGCCGGAACCTGATGTTACATAAACCCTTTTACTTCCCTGCTCGTAATGACGAATATCATTTCCCGCGAAACTTTCCAAATCAAAAAATTTGCGCTGCTCACCAAGGTGCATAAACTGGTTTGCCTTGTTGGCAATAAACTTTTCAACCACGGCCGGTGATTCCAGTCCGAGGTCATTGATATCGGGATTATAGGCACCGGTCAGATAGATGAAATTGTTATTCCCTGTACCCAGGGGATCAATATCAATGGAGCTTATGTCCTTTTCAGGGAAAATAACGCCCTGAACAAGTGTGGGGTTTTCAATGTCACTTACATCGAAAACATCAACTCCTCCCAGATATTCATCACCTTTGGTATTATATGTTACGAAGGCGTTGTGGCCGACAATTTTAATATGCGAGGCCTGCAATGTTTTGCCGTTGTAGACCGGCGGATCAACCTCGGCGCGAAGATATATTTCATACCTGGCCGGGGCAGTTGATGATTCAAGGTTTTTGGTGGCATCCTTGAATTCAACCGGTTGAATTTGCATCAGCCGGCCCCCCTCGACAGTGCTGACCCTTTGGCTAAGGCTTGAAAGATCGTTGTCAAT
>PWPZ01000194.1 GCA_003556985.1 Bacteroidota bacterium | reverse complement strand
TAATCATTTATATAGACGGCATAAAGGGCAGGGTTGAGATCTTTGAGGCTCCGAAAGAAGCATTGGATTCCCATGTTCTTGCCGAGCAGCTCACCGAAATGTTTGCCGAAAATGAAAAGGAGAAAAAGAATATAGGAATCGTTTCAACCGGGGCCGCTGCCGACCATTCACTTATAGGAATGTTGAACTTCACCTTTTATGATGTAAAGAGAAAAACCATAAGGCTGAAGCAGGCAGGCAGGGGCGGTATCGGGACCGTTATGCGTGATAAGCGGGTAAAGGCCATAGTGGCAAAAGTGGAGGGTGTCAAGGGCAATGCAAACAATGTTGTCGACCTTGATGCCATTCGTGCCAGGGGCCGCCGCTTCAATGAAGAGATGCGACGCTTTGATGATGAGCAGGCCGAAATGAGGACAAAGGGAACGGCTCATCTTACCAACGTAATGAATGATTATGACCTTATACCGGTTAATAATTTTAAATTCGGGTCCCACCCCGATGCCGGAAATATTCATTCCGATGTTTATAAATCACTATTTACCCAGGGCGTTCCCGACGGATGCTGGATAGGCTGTAATATGTCGTGCGCCAAAGGGGTTGATAACTATAAGCTGCGCACCGGTCCGTATGCCGGAGATTCGGTTATTGTCGACGGACCTGAATATGAGACAGCCGCCTCGCTCGGATCAAATCTGGGAATATTCAATCCCGACTTCACCATCGAAGCAAATTTCTACTGTGACACCTACGGCATATGCACCATAACCTGGGGCACCGTGGTGGGATTTGTAATGGACTGCTTTGAGAACGGCATTCTTAATGAGGAGCGGACCGGTGGATTGAAAATGAATTTTGGCAATGCCGATTCGGCTATGGAGCTCCTGCACATGCTGGGTCGCGGCGAAGGCTTCGGTAAAATTGCCGGCATGGGTGTCAGGAAAATGAAAGAAATGTTCGTTGAAAAGGGATGGGGTGATGCATCTTTTTTGAATGATATTGCCATGGAGAACAAGGGGCTGGAATATTCACAGTACATGTCGAAAGAATCACTTGCCCAGCAGGGCGGTTATGCCATGACAAACAAAGGGCCCCAGCACGATGAGGCATGGCTTATCTTTATGGATATGGTGAACAATCAGATACCCACTTTTGAAGATAAGGCCGAAGCATTGCACTATTTCCCCATGTTCAGGACCTGGTTCGGGCTGGTGGGATTATGCAAGCTGCCCTGGAATGATGTTGAGCCTGAGGGGAATGCCGAAACTGATGAACCTGCCAAAGTTCCTGAGCACGTCGATAATTATGTAACCATCTACAAGGCGGTTACCGGAAAACCCTTTGATCAGGAAGAACTAATCAGACAGTCGGAACGGGTTTACAATTTCCAGCGTATCTTTAACATGCGACGCGGCTTCGGCACCCGTAAATACGATGCACAGCCATACCGTGCTGCGGGACCGGTTACAACTGAGGAGTATGAGTCAAGAGCGGAAAGGTACGACAGCCAGCTTAAGGAGTTAATGGGTGTCGACCCCGCCGGAAAAACCACTGAAGAAAAAATTGCCCTGCACCGCAAGTACCGGGAAGACAGGTACGAACAACTGCTTGATGCGGTATACCTGAGAAGGGGCTGGACAAAAAACGGGGTTCCCAAAATCGAACATCTCAAAAAACTTGGAATGGACCTGCCTGAGCTTATAGATATGGTTAAGGATCATCAGGAGGACTGATCCGGAACCACTTTTCTCACTTCAGGCAAACGGCTTTTCCGTCACCGGGTGACTATTGGGGATGATTAGCCGGTATTGCCATTATAAGTCAAAAATGAAGTTGCTGCTTACTATCTTGCTTTCCTGTCTGATAACCAGCATGCTAATTTCCTGCCGGCAGTCAGACGATAGTCTTCGCATCATTCATGCTGGGAGCCTTACCGTACCGGTAAAAGAAGCAGCCGATTCCTTCATGAACCGGAATCCCGGGGTCAGGGTTCTGACTGAGGCATGGGGCAGCAAAGCCGGTGCCAGGAGGGTGAGCGACCTGGGAGTGCCCTGTGATGTGTTTATTTCGGCCGATTATAAGGTGATCGATAATTTTCTCATTCCCGGCCATGCTTCGTGGAATATCCGGTTTGCCGGCAACGAGCTGTCGGTCGTTTACACGCCACGTTCCCGGTATGCTGATGAGATCCACTCCGGAAACTGGCATGAGATCCTGCTGAGGGATGATGTGGTTTACGGCCGCTCCGATCCCGATTCCGATCCCTGCGGGGTCAGATCGGTACTGGTTACCATCCTTGCAGAGATCCGGTACGATCATCCCGGCCTGTCGGAAAAGCTCCTTTCCCGTCACCGGAATATGATAAGGCCTAAGGAAACCGACCTGATTGCCCTGCTGAAAACGAATACCCTGGATTACATATTCCTTTACCGTTCGGTTGCCCAACAGCACGGGCTGGAGTATGTCAGGCTACCCGACAGCCTGAACCTGAGGGTTCCCGCACTGAACGACTGGTACGCGCAGGCCCGGACGGAAACAAGGGGTTCCCTTCCGGGGGAAACAATTACGGAAACCGGTGAGGCAATGGTATACGGCATCACCATACCTCATAAAACAAGAAACAGGCAGCTTGCGGATGAATTTGTTAAATTCTTCCTTTCCGGAGACGGGGGGCTCGATATTCTGGAAAGGAACGGTCAGCATACGATGGTGCCCTCCTTTTCGGCAACCTGGGAACAAATTCCGGAAGAGCTCAGGGATTTTGCATTACCCGGTGAACACTGAGCCGGCGGTGAATATGCAGCCATGGTATTATTTTTCTCTTAATTGGTTATTTTTACAGCGGTTTTAAAAATCGTCCGGTCATTCCAGTCAGTTATTAAGTAAAGGAGGACCGGCAATCATGCTAAAGCTATGAACGGATACCAGCCAATGAAGTTGCTGTTTGCTTTTCTCGGTGGACTGGTGCTTTTGTTTATTGTCGCACCACTGGCAGGCCTGTTTCTTGCCACCTCGCCGGCGGAGTTTTTTGAGACAGCCTCCGACAAAGAGGTGGCGGGGAGCATCTGGCTTACATTGTGGACCTCCATGATGGCTACTTTACTTTTTGGCATGGCGGCCATTCCCTTTTCCTGGCTGCTGGCACGTAGAAAATTTCCTTTTAAGAAGTTCATTTCTGCAGTCATAAATGTTCCCGTGGTAATTCCCCATTCTGCTGCCGGGATTGCGATTCTTGGATTTGTTGCCAGGGATTCGGCGGTGGGTCAGGCGGGTGAGAAAATTGGCCTCAACTTCGTGGGAAGCGCTCCTGGAATTATCATTGCAATGGCTTTTGTGAGTATCCCGTTCCTTATCAACGCCGCCAGGGACGGGTTTGCGTCGGTGCCGGAAAAGCTTGAAAAGGCAGCACTTAACCTGGGCGCATCCCCTGCAAGGGTCTTCTTCACCATTAGTCTCCCGCTGGCCTGGCGTTCCATACTGTCCGGACTTATAATGATGTGGGCACGTGGCATGAGTGAGTTCGGCGCCGTTGTGATAGTGGCTTATCACCCTATGACCACCCCGGTGCTGATCTGGGAACGGTTCGCTTCATTCGGGCTCGATTGGGCCATTCCTGTGGCAGCCGTGTTTATCACGGTGTGCCTTGTTTTTTTTATTGTTTTACGTATGGTCGCAACCCGCTATGACAATGTTGAAGATTAAGGATATTTCGGTGCGCCTGGGACAATTTGAGCTTGCCGGTGTGAATTTTGAGGTGGCCCGGGGAGAGTATTTTGTATTGCTCGGGATGTCGGGAGCGGGGAAATCGGTTCTGCTGCAGGTGATCGGTGGACTGATTCCGGCATCGGGAGGGCAGATCTTCCTTGACGGCAAGGACATCAGCGGTGAAAAGATCCAGAGGCGCAGGGTGGGAATTGTTTTCCAGGATTCGGCCCTGTTCCCCCATATGAATGTTTACGGTAATATTGCCTATCCCCTGAAGTCACTTAAACACCGGGCCGGCGAAACCGACAGAAAGGTGAGGGAACTGGCAGGACTTACCGGTGTTGACCATTTGCTTAAAAGAGCCGTTGCCAACCTTTCCGGGGGTGAGGCCCAGAGAGTTGCGCTTGCGCGTGCACTGGCCCTGGATCCCAGTTGCCTCCTGCTGGACGAACCTCTTTCAGCTCTTGATGTGCAGCTTCGCGGAGAGCTGCGTTCGTTGCTGAGAGAAATTAACAGGCGGGGGCAGACTATCGTTCATGTGACTCATGATTATGAGGAGGCTGCCGTGCTGGCAGGGCGTATCGGAGTGATCGAGGGTGGCACCGTGGTGCAGGAGGGAACCACTGCACAAGTTTTTCAACATCCAAAATCGGAGTTTGTGGCACGGTTCGTGGGGATACGGAACTTTTTCAGGGGGATGCTTGACAAGGAAAAAGGCAGGGAAGAAGGCAGGGGAAAAGGCTCATTACGCCGGTTTACCACCGGCGGCATCGGGTTTACCCTGCTCAGTGATGAACCTCCCGGCGAGGGCTATGTTGTTATAAGAGCGGAAGATGTTATAATATCGAATGATTTGGCTTCTTCCTCGGCTGTAAATAATTTCAGCGGTGTGATAACCGGGCTGGAGCCGGCCCGGATGGGAACAGAAGTTATGGTCGACATAGGCATCTCCCTGGGAGTACTGGTTTCCGATGATTCGGCCGCCTCCCTGGAACTGGCCGGAGGTAAAAACGTTTGGGTGAGCTTTAAGGCTTCCGCAATTAAATTTATCAGAAAATGACAGAACTAAAAAATATGCTTATCGTTGGAGGAGCAAGTCGCAATGTTGGAAAGACGGAGCTGGTATGCGGACTCATACGGAGGCTGGGAACAGAAAGGGATATTGTAACCCTGAAAATTTCCGGGATCAACCCGGGTAACGATACCTTACACGGAAATCACGGTCCGCTTCCCGAAAAATTCCATATTCTTGAAGAAACCAGTCGTGAAGGGGTTAAGGACAGTTCAAAAATGTTGCTGGCCGGTGCATCCAAGGCCTTTTACCTGAGAACCCGGGATGAATACCTGCAGGAAGCTATGAAAAGCTTTTTTTCGGTGACGGACCGGAATTCGGTAATTATTTGTGAGTCAATAATACTGCGAAAAATTATCTCTCCCGGGCTATTTGTGCTTGTAAAAAGCAACAGGGAAGAATCCATGAAGAGAAGTCTGGGGGAGGTTCTCCATCTCGTTGACCTTACGATTGTTTCCGACGGCCAAAACTTTAGTCCGCCGCCCTCCGTCATCGGGCTGAATGGCAGGGGCTGGTATTACAATAATTATTAGTAATTTTCCGGCAGGAACTTCATAATGATCTTTTTCCCGATAAATCATAATTGATACCGGTCATGTAACTTAAAGGGTGTCGGAATATTGAAAATAAAGTCCCATGATTGAATTTTATGAGGCGCTGAACATCATTGAAAAAGAAGCTCATGTCAGAGGAACCGAACAATTGCCCCTTCAGGAGGCGACGGGCAGGGTCCTTGCGCAGGATGTTGCATCCGATACAGATATGCCCCCTTTCAATAAATCGGCAATGGACGGTTTTGCCTGCCGCAGGAGCGATCTGGGCAACCGGATGAAGATTATCGAAACAGTAAAGGCCGGTGATATTCCCATAAACTCTGTTGGTGAAAACCAGTGTGTCAGGATCATGACCGGGGGCAAAGTTCCCGGTGGAGCCGATTGTGTTATAATGGTTGAGCAGACGGTACAGGAGGGAGAATATGTCCGGTTCACCGGCTCAAAGACAACCGGCAATATTGCATTCCGGGGTGAAGATCTTAAAAAGGGAGATCTGGCCCTTCCAAAGGGAATTCTTATCAGTCCCCGGCACATAGCCATACTTGCCTCTGCCGGTTGTGCCAGGCCTCTTGTTTTTATTCGTCCGCGGGTTGCTGTGCTTACCACAGGAGATGAGATTATCGAGCCCGACAAAATTCCTGAAGGCACTTCAATACGAAACAGTAACGGACCCCAGCTGGTTGCCCAGATAGCCGGGATGGGCGCTTTACCCTATTATTTTGGAATAGTAAAGGATTCTCCCGGGGCGACCGAAGCTGCCGTAGGGGAGGCTCTGGAAACAAGCGATGCTGTATTGATTACCGGCGGGGTTTCTATGGGTGATTTTGATTTTGTACCATCGGTCCTGAAGAGCGCCGGGGTGGAGCTTTTTTTTGAAAAAGTGGCAATAAAACCCGGCAGGCCGACCGTTTTCGGAAAGAAAGGAAAGATCCCCGTTTTTGGCCTCCCGGGTAATCCCGTATCTGCCTTCACCATCTTTGAGCTGATGGTAAAACCATTGCTGTTCAGGATGATGGGACATGAATACCGGCCGCCGGTACTCAGGCTTCCTATTGGACAGGATTATTCAAGGAAAAAGGCTGACCGGATTGCATGGACTCCCGTAAGTCTCAATATGCAGGGTGAGGTAATACCTGCAGACTATCACGGCTCCGGGCATATTCATTCACTTGCCGGCGCCTGGGGAATTATGGGCATGGAAGCCGGTATTTATTCCTGCACTAAAGGAGAAAAGGTAAATGTTAGACAGATATAACAGGAAAATAAATTATCTCAGAATATCGGTTACCGACCGCTGTAATCTACGTTGCAGCTACTGCATGCCATGCGAGGATTTTGTGATGCTTGATCATTCTGAGATACTGCGTTTTGACGAGATCGTTGAAGTGGTGCGCCGGGGTGCGGATATGGGTATTACAAAAGTAAGGCTTACCGGCGGCGAACCGCTGGTGCGCAGTGATGTTACCGAACTGGTTGCCATGATAGCCGCTGTTGGGGGAATATCCGATCTGGCCATGACAAGTAATGGAGTGCTTATGGAAAAATTTGCCCTTCCACTGGCGCAGGCAGGACTAATGAGAATCAACATAAGCCTGGATACCCTTGATCCCGCTAAATTTCGCCGGCTTACCGCCGGAGGGGATATAAACAGGGTGTTGCGTGGAATAGAAGCAGCCCGAAAGGCGGGACTGGAGCCGGTTAAACTGAATTGCGTTATAAAAAGTTCCTCTCTGGAACCAGATGCGGTGGCTGTTAAAAATTTTGGCAGGGAAAACGGCATGGAAGTCCGGTTTATACATCAGATGGATCTTGGAGGCGGAGAGTTTTCAATTGTTGAAGGAGGAGAAGGGGGTGACTGTGAGCGATGCAACCGGCTCCGGCTCACTGCCGACGGGAATGTTAAGCCCTGTCTTTTCAGCGACCTTGCATGGAATGTCAGGCAGCTGGGAGCAGAGAGGGCCCTTAAGTCGGCCGTTAACTGCAAGCCACGGTGCGGAACGACATGCAACCATAACCAGTTTTACAATATCGGAGGATGAAAAAAAAACTATCCCATACCGACACTGAAGGAAATGCCAGAATGGTTGATGTGGGTGGTAAGCCTGATCAGGAGCGGACTGCCAGGGCAGCCGGATTTATCAGGATGCAGCCTGACACCCTGGAGCTTGTGAGACATAATTCATTAAAAAAGGGAGATGTGTTAAAGGTGGCTGAAATTGCCGGTATACAGGCAGCAAAACAGACTCCTTACCTTATTCCCCTGTGCCATCAGCTTGCTCTCAACAGGATAAGGGTTACGGCCAGCATAGTTGAAAATGGTATTGAGGTTAATACAGAATGCAGCTGCACCGGCAGGACAGGTGTTGAGATGGAAGCACTTACTGCCGCCGGCGTTGCCCTGCTTACCGTTTACGACATGTGCAAGGCGGCTGACAAGTCTATGGTAATTGAGGGTGTCAGGCTACTTGAAAAGACAAAAAAATAATTTTAATACATTCCGCTAATTATGAAGGCGTAATCCTTAATAACCACGGTTCTGCCATTATGTTAACTTATTCAGCACAGATGACAATACAATCGGGTAAACTTTTTTATTTCATGCTGCTTGCAGCTATTATTACATTTGGTGGTTGCAGCAATAAACAAGGCAATTTCAACGCAATCTCCAGTTTTTCCCGGAACTACGTAAATGCTGTAATTGAGATACCCGCGGGCACAAACCAAAGAATAAAGTACATTGAAATGGACGGGGTATTCCTGGTCGACCGGTCGGGCGATGATGAGGGGATTATTGATTTTCTGCCCGCTCCGGGTAACTACGGTTTTGTTCCGGGAACCTTTATGGATCCTGTTTTGGGTGGCGAC
Organism: Bacteroidota bacterium; assembly: GCA_003556985.1. GTDB lineage: Bacteria > Bacteroidota > Bacteroidia > Bacteroidales > PUMT01 > PXAP01. The sequence goes on along the minus strand of PWPZ01000194.1, from coordinate 1,231 downwards.
GGAGAGCCGGTTAAAATAATGGTTATAGCCGAAAATATGCCTACCGGAACAGTACTGGAAGTTATACCGCTGCTTGTGATGTACTTTAATGAGTATTCGGGATTCGGACAGAATCTGGTCATTCCGGTTATTATTGCCACACCTGCCAGCAGCCGTCTCCAGGTAATAAATGCTTTTGACTATGAGGATTTATTTGAAGATTATCCTGAAATGGTTGATATTCTAATAACATGGGTTGCTTCGTTCCGCGGCCAGGGTTCTGACGAGCTCAGGGCTATGGGTGACGGTGAAGTTGCCATAAATGAAATTGAAAAATGGGAGATAAGAAGACATTGAATAAGGATCATATGGAAAAGGTAACCATTGAAATACTCTCGGTAAATATTTCGGAGAAAAAAGGTACGGTCAAATCTCCGGTCGACCGGATTGAGCTTGGCGAACAGGGCATTGCCGGCGATGCCCATGCCGGGAGCTGGCACCGCCAGGTGAGCCTGCTGGGAGCAGAGAGCATCAAGCGGTTTGCCAAACAATCGGGCCGCGAGGTGGCCTACGGTGAGTTTGCAGAGAATGTGACCACGAAGGGACTGGAACTGGCAGACACCAGTCCGCTCGACCGTCTGGTTTCAGACAGTGCCGAACTTGAAATCACGCAGATAGGCAAGAAATGTCACGGTTCAACCTGCGCTATATTAAAGGAAGTGGGCGATTGTGTAATGCCACGGGAGGGGATATTTGCCAGGGTTGTCAGGGGTGGCGAGCTCAGGGCCGGCGATACCATGGATTATCTGCCCCGGAAATTCAGGTTCCTGGTGATAACCCTGAGCGACCGGGCCAGCAGGGGAGAATATGAAGATAAAAGCGGTCCGGCCGTGAACCATAGCCTGCGGGAATATTTTGAGCCACGGAAACGGGGATTAGTCATCGATAATACAATAATACCCGATGACGAGCAGAAATTGCGGGATACACTTCACCAGAGCCGGAAGGAGCAATATGACTTTATAATAACTACCGGGGGCACTGGTGTGGGGATCCGCGACATCAGCCCTGATGTGGTCAGGCCAATGCTGGATAAGGAGATACCCGGCATAATGGAGATGATAAGGGTGCGTTATGGCGCTGATAAGCCAAATGCACTTTTAAGCCGTGGCGTGGCAGGGCTTATGGGATCATCCTTTATCTATACCCTTCCAGGCAGTGTCAGGGCAGTGAACGAATATATGAGTGAGAT
>PWPZ01000074.1 GCA_003556985.1 Bacteroidota bacterium | reverse complement strand
GGAAGCTCTGGCAATACTGATAAAGGAGAAAATGCCGGTAACCGGGGCCGGGCGGACTGATACAGGAGTGCATGCAAATTACTTCGTGGCCCATTTTACCACATCTTCCACAAGCATATGTACAGATGAACTGGTCAGAAAGCTTAATCATATGCTGCCGGAAGATATTTCAATTTTAAGGATATTTCCCGTCAGAATAACCGATCATAGCCGATTCAGCGCTCTGTCGCGTACCTATAAATACTACGTCAGCACCAGGAAAAATCCTTTCAGGCAGGATACAAGCCTTTTAGTATATTCCATTCCCGATATAATCAGGATGAATGAAGCTGCAGCGGATCTATTGAATTACAGTGATTTTGGATCTTTTTGCAGGACAGGCACAAACGTCAGGAACCATATATGCCGCATTACAGAAGCAAAATGGGAAATCAACGGTGATATGTTAGTCTTTACCATTAAGGCAAACAGGTTTTTAAGGAATATGGTAAGAGCAATTGTAGGCACACTCCTTAAAGTTGGCTACGAAAAGATCTCAGTTGAAGAATTCAGGGAAATAATTGAAGCAAAGAACCGGTGCAGGGCAAGTACTTCTGCAATTGCCCGGGGACTTTTCCTGGCAGACATAGAATATCCTCCTGAAGTTATTTCAAATCGAAAGCCTGTTCAACCCTGATTATTATAATCTGATAAATCCAAATTATACCCAATATGAAAAAGTTTGTTTTTTTTATTCTGACTCTGGCTTTTGCTTCCATAAATTATTTAAACAGCCAGGAACCTGCTAATTTTACAGCCGAAGATATGTGGAAGATGCGGCGCACCGGGGCACCAGCTGTTTCACCAGACGGGAAATCAAGCCTGTTTACTCTTACCGGATATGATCTGGATACCGGCAAATCGTCAACCTATATATATCTGCTTGATAATGAGAGCGGGGAAAAAACACAATTAACTTTTACAGGCAGTGAATCGGCTCCTTTCTGGTGCCCTGAAGGAAAACAGATCGGTTTTATCAGTCGCCGCGACGATAAACCGGCTCAGATTTACATAATGCATTCCGGATTCGGCGAAGCAAAAAGGATAACAAACCTTCCGGTGGGTGTATATGCTCCAAAATGGTTTCCTGACGGTAACCGCATAGGTTTTGCAGCAAATATACATCCCGGCTATGACGGTAATTTTGAATTGCTTGAAGAGATTATAGATGAGCAAAGGGAAAGTAAAGTAACCGCCAAAGTTACTGAAAATGTCATGTACCGTTTCTGGGACCGGTGGCTGACTGACGGTTTTTTTCCCCGTCTGTTTTCCGTTACGGTTGATTCAGGCGAAGTCACAGATCTGATGCCTGGAACATCAAACTATTTCGAGATGATGGGAGGAGTCTCATATGATATCTCTCCCGACGGAAATGAGATCGCTGTTTCCATGAACAGCGTGCCACGGCCGTTTGAAGAGTTAAATTACGATATTTTCCTACTTAAAACAGACGGTTCGGGTGATATGGAAAATATTACGCCTTTGAATCCTGCAAACGACATTAACCCTGTCTTTAGTCCAGACGGCAACTATATTCTTTATGGCGAACAATCCATTCCTCATTTTTATGCCGACCAGGTCAATATGGTAGTTTATGACAGGAAAAACCGCACATACACCAATATAACTTCTGGCGTAGATCTCTCTTGCGAACAGTGGCAATGGTCCGCTGACGGGGAAAAAATTTATTTCCATGCCCAGCTTGATGCCAAAAAGCCGCTTTTCTCAATTCCTGCAACAGGGGGCAACATAACTGAAATTTTTGGTGATGGCAACAACAACCATTTGCAGATAACAGGGGATAATACCCTTATCTTCACCCATGACAACCTTAATATGCCGGCCAACATATACAGGGTTGCCAGAGGCAGCTATGATATTCAACAACTTACTTTTATTAATCAGGAAAAACTCGACCGGCTGAACCTGGGAGGGGTCGAAAATGTTACATACAAAGGTGCAGATGGCACCGATATACAAATGTTCATAGTTTATCCGCCAGATTTTGATCCCGGGAAAAAATACCCGCTGGTATTAATGATTCATGGCGGACCTCACGGTGTATTTGGCGACCAGTGGCATTACAGGTGGAATGCACATCTGTTTGCAGAACCGGGTTATGTAGTAGCCCTTCCCAATTTCCACGGGTCAACAGGGTTCGGGCAGGAGTTTGCCATTTCAATACACGGATCGCATGCCGACAAGCCTTTCAGGGATATAATGAAAGCTACCGATTATATGGTTGAAAGAGGTTTCGTAGATGAAACCCGAATGGCTGCCACAGGCGGAAGTTATGGCGGTTACATGGTGAGCTGGATTGCCGGACATACCGACCGCTATGCCTGTCTGGTCAACCATGCGGGTGTTTACAATACTCATATGCAGTTTGCAGCCGATTATACCAGGTACCGGTCTTACCAGTACAGCGGTTCTCCATGGGATGATTTTAATGTTCTGATGGAATCAAATCCAGCCATGTTCGCACATAATTTCTCCACTCCAATGCTGGTTATACATGGCGAACTTGATTACAGGGTACCTGTTCTGCACGGATTGCTCGTTTATGGTATTTATAAAAGAATGGGAATTGATTCCCGGCTGGTTTACTATCCCGACGAGAACCACTGGATACTTTCACCCCACAATTCCATATTCTGGTACAAAGAACTGCATGACTGGCTAAAAAGGTACCTGGATTAAGTTTTCCGCAGCCCACATATCAGGCATTTGGGTTGGAATACTGCAATTTTTAACGGGAAATATGGTAAATATTTTACTCATTATAAACCAAAATAGCATGAATATTCTCTACAAGCTTATAACTTTTTGTTTTATTTCCGCACTGACATTGCCGGGCACGAATGCGTATACGCAGGAACGGGCAATGACCCTTGAAGACGTTATGAACTTCCATCATATGGAAATACCTTCCATAAGTCATAATGGCCGGTGGCTTGCTTATTCGGCATGGCCCGACCGGGGAGACGGCTATGGGAAGGTGGTTTCGTCCGACAAGGAAGTTGAATACCGGGTTGAAAGAGGAGCAAATCCACGCTTTACATATACCGGAAACTGGGTGCTTTTCTTCCAAAGACCATCCCTGCAGGAAAGCGAAGCCGGTAACGGAGCAGATGCAAAAGGCGCAGCTGTAGTGGTAAAAACTTCCGACGGATCTCAGGAGATCTATCATAACATTAAAAGCTCTTCCTTCAGCACCCTGGAGGAATATCTATTCATTCACAAGGATCATGCGGCCGATACCGCCGTGAAGAACGGCGGGGATGAAAAGTTGAAGAAGGCTGGATCTCCGCTGCTTGTAATAGATCTGGCCGGAGAAAAACAGACAACCCTTCCTTTTGTTGACCGCTGGACGGTGGACAGCCTTTCGTCTTTACTGGTGTTCACCGTTAAGGATACTGTGGAGGTCAATAACGGATTGTATTATATCCACCTGGAGGACCTTGATTCCGGTCCGTCGCCGATAGATACCACCGGCAATCCGAAATTCGGCAGCTTCACCTGGTATGAGAAAGAATCGCTGCTTGCATATACAAGGGCCGAAGAGATGGAAAAAGATACTGCTGAAACAACTGTTCTTTACCAGTGGGGGGTAAGCAGTAACGGCCCCGATCCGCTACTGGAACAGGAGGATGCACCGGAAGGATACTTTCTGCCTTTCGATAACAGCCTGACCTGGAGCACCGACGGTCAGCGGCTCTTTTTTGGATTCAGACCCATGCATCATGCAGCATCAGCGAACGAAGAGAAAAATTACGAATCGGTTATTGATTCAATAGCCATGCAGGCGGATATAGATATCTGGCACGGTGAAGACCCGTTTATCAAGACCCATGAAAAAAACCTGTGGGAACAGAGAAAGAGGCAAAACCTGATATCGGTTTTTCATATAAACGAAAGACGGATGGTACAGCTGGCTGATGAGAAGATACCTGATGTTCTTCCATCAGAAAATGGTGATAATGTGCTGGCATACACCTCTCTGCCTTACAGTAAAAGAATAACCTGGGAAGGGTGGTTTCGTGACCTGTATTTAATGAATCTCCATACCGGGGAAAAGCAGATTGTTACTCAGGAACTCAGGGATCAGGCCTCCCTCTCTCCTTCTGCCGGTTATCTTGTTTACTTTGAAAACAACCACTGGCATGCCCTCAATATATCAGCCGGCAGCACAATTAACCTGACTGCCGGTATTGATGTTCCCTTTTATGACGAAACCGATGATACCCCCTCTCCTCCATCAAGCTACCGCCTTGCCGGATGGCTTGATGACGGGGAGTCGGTGCTGATTTACGACCGGTATGATATCTGGCGTGCAAATGCACGGACAGGAGAAATGCAGAATATAACAGCGGGAACAGGTAGAATGGAACAGACAGTTTTCCGTATAAGAAAGCTGGATGACCGGCCGCTTGTTCAAACCCGGGAACAGCTGTTCATTGAAGGGTTTAATGAAAACACCAAGGTAAGTGCCCTCTATTCAGCCCGTCCCGACCGCCAGGCTGTAAGCCTTATAAGGGATGACGGAACCAATCTGCGATTCCGCCTTCTCTCGGGTGATGAAAAAACCGTTGTATTCAGTCGGGAATCATATAACGAATATCCCGATTTGTGGGTTACCGGCACCAGCTTCAGACGCCCGGTGAGAGTTACCCGGCTGGGAGAGCAGACAAACGAGTTCAACTGGGGTACGGCTGAGCTTGTGTCATTTACTTCGGCCGACGGCATTCCCCTGCAGGGAGTGGTCATAAAGCCCGGTGATTACGATCCTTCAAAAAAGTATCCCGTTTTCGTATATTATTACGAAAAATTTTCCCAAAGGCTACATCAATTTAACCAGACAGTGATCAATCACCGCCCCTCATTCGCCTATTATGCAAGTAACGGTTATATTGTCTTTCTGCCCGATATTCACTTTAAAGAAGGACGACCCGGCATGTCGGCTGTGAATTCACTGGTGCCCGGGGTAAAAAAACTTATCAGGGAGGGAATAGCCGATCCTGATGCAATAGGTTTGCACGGCCACTCCTGGAGCGGCTACATGACGGCTTATGTGGTAACGCAGACCGATCTGTTCAGGGCTGCCATTGCAGGGGCACCGGTCTCAAACATGACCAGTGCGTATGGAGGTATCAGGTGGGGAAGCGGACTGGCACGGCAGTTCCAGTATGAAACGGGGCAGAGCCGGCTCGGATCGCCCCTGTCCGACAGGCGGTACCTGTATATAGAAAACTCCCCGCTGTTCTATGCCCATGAGATAAATACACCTCTGCTTATTATGCACGGTGATGTTGACGAGGCAGTACCCTGGGAGCAGTCCATCGAACTGTATCTTGCCATGCGTCGTGCGGGAAAAGACATTATTTTTCTGCAATACCGTGATGAGCCCCATCATCCGCAAAAATATCCAAACAAAGTTGATTACACCATAAGGATGAAGGAGTATTTCGACTATCACCTGAGAGGTTATGAACCGGCCGGCTGGATCATCGATGGAGTGCCCTACAGAGGTGACTAACACATCCCCGGATAGTTGTCGCCCGGTACCATTAAATTGTTGACGCGGTTATACCAGGTCACAGGCGTCGGCAGGCATCCAGTGGGCATCCTTTCCATCCCACTTCACATTGCAACCGACAGGATTGGTTGCCGGCACACTCACTGGTTTTCCTGACAGGTGTTCGGTCAGGGCATTTTCCAGATCATTGACCGTCATTCTGGAGATATCTTTTGGAGAATCAATTGCCCTGCCAGTATAAACCAGCTTCCTCTCCTTATCGAATACGAAAAAATGGGGAGTTCGCAGGGCGCCATATTTTAATGCTGTTTCCTGGGATTCATCATAAAGGTATATCCATGGGAACTGGTGCTTCTCCATTCTTTCGACCATATGGGGGAAATCATCTTCGGGATAGGTATTTTTGCTGTTGGAATTTATAGCCACAAATTTCACCCCCTCCGGAGCAAACTTCTCTGCGGTAGCCCTTGTAACCTCATCAGAACCGATAACATACGGACAATGATTGCAGGTAAAAAACACAACCAGCACTCTGGCATCACTGAAATCATTCAATGAATACGAATTTCCGTCGGTTGCGGGCAGGGTGAAGCCGGGAGCCTTTTCATTCAGTTGCAGTGTAAAAGCCATAATGAAATATATTTAAAGGTTTGTAATTATCTGTATTGTCAAAGTTAACACACATACTTTAAAAAGGTTCAAAAAGCAGCCGGCTTGAAATAATTTGAATTCCCGGCGGGTAGCAAAAACCAGCTGAATTGCCATATTTCCATCATGGCTTGAAGTAATTTGAATTTCCGGCTGGCAAACAACCAAAATATGCATGTTCACTCTCAGCAAAACAGGGCCCCACGCCAGTATTGCAGGAATTGCAGTTCAAAAAATGTATGTTCAGTGATTAAACAAATCAGAAAAAGTTATTGCGGTAACGGAAGATTCTTTTTTACGGAGTCAAACTCTTTTATCAGGGCCTTAAGCTTATCGAACATCGGAGGGGAAAGAGGACAAAGGGGCAGCCTCAGGGTATTATCTATAAGCTTTTTAATAGCCAGGCTGGCCTTAACCCCTGCCGGGTTGCCTTCTGCAAAATGAGCGTCCATTATATCCAGCAGGGCATTTTGGATCGCCTGGGCTTTTTTGAATTTGCCCTTCAGGGCAAGTCGGACCATTTCCGAAAATTCTGCGGGAAAAGCATTGGCTGAAACGGATATCACACCTGATGCCCCGAGAGCTATCAGGGGGAGGGTAAGCTGGTCGTCACCGGAAATAACCATAAAATCCCTGGGTTTGTTTTTCAGTATATGGTTTACCTGGTTAAGATCTCCTGACGCTTCCTTTATTGCAACGATGTTTTTAAAATCTGCAGCAAGCCTGAGGGTGGTATCGGCGGTAATGTTACCTCCGGTCCGCCCCGGAACATTATAAAGGATAACGGGAAGATTGCTTTCAGAAGCCACCTTTTTAAAATGCTGGTAAATCCCCTCCTGGCTTGGTTTATTGTAATAGGGCGATACTGACAATATTCCTTCGAAAGACAGGTTTTCATCACATATCCTTTTCACGGTCCTTACCACATCATGGGTATTGTTACTCCCGATTCCCATCACCACGGGCACTCTTCCGTTTACAGCCTCAATAACAAAATTCAGAACTGCAATTTTTTCATCGGTATTAAGGGTGACCGATTCGCCTGTTGTTCCGAGCGTCACTATATAATCAACGTTCCCTTTTATAAGATGCTCGATAACCTTCCCCATCGATACAAAATCAACACTCTCATCCTCCCTGAAAGGAGTAACAATTGCCACGCCCGTGCCCTGAAATAATGTCTTTACCATAATTACTGCTTTTTGTTTATCAAATTTAAATAGTGAATTATCTGCTGAATAAGATAATCAATATCCCGGTTGTCCTTAATATCAATGTAAAGATCTGAATAATCCTGATCTTCGATATATCTGCTTATTTTAAATTTAGCCCTGGAAGTGGCATAGAGATATTCTACCGGAAAATAATCGTCGAGACTAAGATTTATCATCATGTCAAATTCCCTGTCTGCAAAATCCAGCACAAAATCGGGCTCCGGCTTAAAATACCAGTTGAGATCCTTTAAACAAAAGAAATTAAACCCTCTTTTCAAGACATAAAATTCGGGTATTTCCATGGCTTCCACATATCCAACGGCATATACCTGCTTTTTTTGTTCAGCAAACTGTTTCAGGAATTTCTGAATAGTTCTGAAACTATCGTTATCGGTATGATGAAATAGTATCCCAATAGATTTAGCGGTTTCCAGATTCATGAATTCCTTTTGCCTGGATATACTCTGTATCTTTCTCCTGAGTAAAAATCTGCCAGCCTTTGTTCTTATGCTATGCAAAAACGTCACAATAATATTTTCTTATAGGGATGATTAAAATACAATATTAGTAAAAATAATAAGGTGTGTTACAGAAAAAGGCTAAACTAACCCGAATTTATAATGTCTTCAAATTCGTTTTCTGAAATCACTGGTATATTCAATTCACGTGCTTTTTTCAGCTTGGAAGGGCCAGCCTTTTCACCGCCCAGCAGATAATCAACATTTGATGATAAAGCCGAAACAATAATACCGCCATTGGACTCCACTATTTCTTTCAGCCTGTCTCTTGAACAGCGCTCAAAAGTACCTGAGATTACAAATTTCCTGCCTGCAAGTTTATTGCTGCGATCCTCGCCGGAGGTGACTCTGTCTTTCATGTTTACCCCGGCCCTTTCCAGTTTTTCAACAATAGTTAAGTTGGCGGGGCGGGAAAAATAATCAATAACACTTGAAGCGATCCTTTCCCCAACCTCATCAACCCCCAGAAGTTCCTCCCGGCCGGCATCTGTAAGGCGGCGGACCGAAGGAAAGGCCGAGGCAAGCTTACGTGCAACGGTTTCCCCGACAAACCTTATTCCAAGACCATACAGCAGCCGGTACCAGGGATTGCTTTTTGAATTATCAATACTTTCAATAAGCTTTTCCGACGATCTCCTGGCAAACCTTTCCAGGCTCATAAGATCATCAACTTTAAGGTAATAAAGATCACCGGCATCATTCACCAGTCCCCTGGAAAAAAGTAACCGGACGGTTGCTTCGGCCATATTGATATTCATAGCCCGGCGGCTGACGAAATGCTCTACCCTGCCAAGAATCTGGGGTTCGCAGGTGTCTATTGCCGGACAATAATGTTTGGCCTCCCCCGGCAGCTTCTCCAGGGTGGAGGCGCAGGCGGGGCATTTGTCTATATACGCTATCGGACTGCTTTCGGGGGCACGCTGGTCTTTGTCAACACCAATAATCTTTGGAATAATATCGCCCCCCTTTTCAACAAAAACAGTATCTCCCGAATGAATGTCCAGCGCTTTCATCTGATCTTCATTATGCAGCGATGCACGTTTAACGGTGGTTCCTGCAAGCTTTACAGGCATAAGATTTGCAACTGGTGTTATGGCGCCCGTCCTTCCTACCTGAAATTCCACGGAAACGATTTTTGTTTTCGCCCTTTCGGCGGAAAACTTATATGCGATTGCCCAGCGGGGTGTTTTCGCCGTATAACCCAGCTCCCTGTGTAACTTATAATCATTCAGTTTAATAACCACACCGTCGGTTTCATAAGGTAATTCCGCACGGTGCAGATCCCAGTAATCTGTAAAAGCAAATAAATCATTAAGACTGCCAAACTTGCGGGTATGCTCCGAAACTTTGAAGCCCCATTCGCCTGCCCTGACAAGATTCTCATAGTGTGAATCATAGGGAAGATCTTCTCCTAAAACGCTGTAAACAATACAATCAAGCGGCCGCTGAGCCACCAGCGAT
>PWPZ01000241.1 GCA_003556985.1 Bacteroidota bacterium | reverse complement strand
CAGGATATAACCGGAATAAAAATAACAGAGATCGCCCTGGAGGAGTCAAGGCTGATGCTCAGAAAAATTATTGACACCATTCCCGTCAGGGTATTCTGGAAAGACCTGAAAAGCAGATACATGGGATGCAACCTGGCATTTGCCAGAGATGCAGGGTTCGATGATCCTGACAAGCTCGTCGGACTTGATGATTACCAGATGGGATGGATCGACCAGGCTGATTTGTACAGGAAAGACGATGCCGAAGTAATGCGCACCGGAATTCCAAAGATTGGTTATGAAGAACCCCAGACCACACCCGATGGAGAAACCCTGTGGCTGCAAACCAGCAAGTTACCGCTTACCTATACGAACAACGATATTATCGGTATGCTGGGGATTTATGAAAACATCACCGAAAGGAAGAAAATGGAAGATGAACTGATTGTTGCCAGGGACCGGGCCAGGGAAAGTGACCGACTGAAAACGGCTTTTCTCAACAACCTTTCGCATGAGATAAGAACTCCTCTGAATGCAATAGTTGGCTTTAGCGAAATTATAAATAAACCGGGAATAAATTCCGAAGAACTTCAATATTATACAGATATAATTCTTCAAAGCAGTTCCCAGCTTCTCGCAATTATTGATGATATATTTGATATTGCTGCCATCGAGGCTGGCCAGGTCAGGGTCGTTATGAAGGAAACCAATGTATATCAATTGCTTTTACTGGTGTATAAACATTATATAAGGGAAGTTTCAGGGAAAGATATTGAACTGGTTTGCAATTATGATCTTCCTGAATCTGATCTTGTAATAATCACCGACGAGACCAAGCTGACTCAGATATTGATGAATCTGACAGGCAATGCCTTAAAATTTACCAGGTCGGGAAAAATTGAATTTGGCTGTACCAGAAGAAACGGGGAATTGCTCTTTTTTGTAAAAGACACCGGGATTGGCATTCCTGCTGAGATGCATGAAATAATATTTGAACGGTTTCGCAAGGTGAATCTGGATTCTACCGGGGAATTTTCGGGGAGCGGACTGGGACTGTTTATTGTCAGATCGTATGTTGAGCTTCTGGGCGGACGAATATGGCTTGAATCCTCCCCGGGTAACGGTTCCCGGTTTTTTTTCACAATTCCCTGCAAACCGGCTGATAAAAAAAGTGAAATGGAGAATTCAATGCAGGCAGATGAAAGCGTTTTCCTGAAGAATGAACGAAAAACCATTCTGGTTGCCGAAGATAATTACATGAACTTTTTATTGATAAAAGAATACCTTTCGGAATATCCGATGGAGATTATTCATGCCATAAACGGTCTTGAAGCGGTTGAGCAGTGCCGGAAAAGAGCAGATATAGATATGGTTCTTATGGATATAAAAATGCCGGTAATGGACGGTTTTGAGGCAACCGGAAAAATAAGGACTTTCATGCCCGGCCTGCCTGTAATAGCACTCACTGCCTATGCTCAATCGGGCGACCGGGAAAAAGTAAAAAAGCATGGGTGCACCGACTATCTCTCAAAACCATTTGAGCGGAAGAAATTGCTGGTACTACTGAATAAATATTTATACAATCAGTAATTATCCCTTATATTCAATCATCTCTGCAAGAAGGATATTTCTGGTTCTTTCGCTGATTTTGAAGCGATTGTCTATCCTGTGACCGACAATCCATACTACCTTATTCCCGGAGGCCATTATCCAGGTTTTCTCTTTTTCTATTAACGTGAACTTATTATCGATAAAAAAATCACTTAATTTTTTAAGACCGGTCATTCCCAGTGGTTGAAAGTAATCTCCTTTTTGCCATTTCCTGAGAATAAGAGGGAAATGAAGCAGATCCTGGTCCAGGCACGCAATTGCGGTGTTGCGGGGAATGATAAATCCCGGATGGTATTCCGTTCTTGTAAAATTCATCTTCACAGGATAGGCGATACCGGTGGTATCTTCTTCTATATAATATTTATTTGGGGTATCACGATCGGCCATTGTAATAAAGAGGTAGTCGCGATCCCTGACCAGGCGGTGGGTAGGTGAAAAAAATTGCTTCCCGGAGGAGGAACTTAATGATGCTATTATATCGGGAACCAGTTCCCTGGGGAAGTTCCATCTTTTTAAAAATTCATAGAGATAGGTTGGTAGCGGGTTGAGTGATAATAGCGACCTGATATTGAACTTGTATCCGAGGCTGGTCTTGATGCACAGATCATCGAATTTGCGGTTTACAGTACCGGAATAAATGGTTTCAACATCTTTCAGCCGTTTGGCTGTTTCAAACAGGGTGTCGGTAAATCCGGGGAGTATTGCCTCGAATTCAGGAATGATCTTGTGCCTTATTCTGTTGCGCCGGTATTTAATTTCTTTATTGCTGGAATCTTCCCTGAACGGGACAGCATGTTTCTCTGCGTATTCGAGTATCTCCTTCCTGCCGGCAAATAACAGCGGGCGAATAACATTGCCGGTCTTTGCCCTTATGCCGCTCAAGCCCCTTATGCCTGTGCCGCGGGTCAGATTTAAGAGGAATGTTTCTGCAAGATCATTTTTGTTGTGGGCAATGGCTATGGATGAATAATTGTGTTCGGTTTTCAGATGCTCGAACCAGGAATATCTCAGATCACGTGCTGCCATCTGCAATGATATTTTATGCTCCTCAGCATATTGTTGTGTATTGAAGTGCTTAGTATGAAGGGGGACATTGTTTTTTTTGCAGTATTCTGCCACAAATACCTGGTCAGTATCCGATTCCTGTCCGCGTAGCCCAAAATTACAGTGGGCCGCCGATACCTGCAGGCCTGTCTTCAGAAACAGGCCAAGCATCACCATTGAGTCAATGCCTCCGCTTATTCCAAGCAAAATTTTGCCGGAATCCAGAAGATTCTCTGAACTGACAAAATCGTTAAACCCCTGATAAATATCCGGATTTTTTTTCATGGTTCACCATTTTTGTTTTTCCCTTTTGCGCGTCATGGATTGTTAATTCTTAATGGATTGTGCAACCATAATTGATCGTGAATACGTAATGGATAGTGCAACCATTATCGATCGTAAGTGAATCATAAACCGCAGGGCTTTTTGCAGTGTTGCCCTGACGGTATCAGGAAATAGCCATGGTTTGCTGCAGTTCTGCAAAAAGTTTGGAACCGAAATCATTTTTTGTTTTATCTGTACTTTCATTCAGTGATGCTGCGAATTCCATGAAACCGGTATTTCCATAGTACACCTGCTTCATGTAGGAATCAATTATTTCAAACCTTACCGTATCTTTTTTCCCCAGTTCACGATTTTCCTTGATTGCTTTATAATATTTTTCCGCATATCTGTATCTGGCGTGGTGCCTGAGCATAAATTTTTCAGGTATCCATTTTTGGGCCAAAAGAAAATTGAACCTGTATGCCATGTTTTTCAGTACCCTGTCAGGCAGTGCATCTACAGTTATGCCCCGCAGCAGGTATATTTCCGCATACCTCAGAACTCCTGCCGGTCCGTAGGCATCGGCATCATCGCATACCGAAAGTATGGGCAGTATGTCCATGCAGTGATTTCCGCCGAAAGGCAGCTGCGGTTCTTTTTTATCGTGCAGCTCAATTGCATGCAATGCCGGACTTACATCAAAGGGAAACAGGGAGGGATTACGGTTAAGAAAATCCTGGCATAAAAGGTGACTTTCGGTACCGTGATCTTTATCCAGGGTTTTGGTGAGTCCGGTGTCATGAAAAAATGTTGCCAGCATCAGGAGTGAAATATCATTCTCGTTAAGCTTTATTCCGTTCCCCCATAATTCGGACAAAAGATCCATGGCGTAATTCCAGACACGCAAATGGTGATAATGATCGTGGGAGGGGAGGTGGGAGCCGGCAAACAATGAGCGGCAGTGCTGAAACAGCAGGGGTAGCAGTTCAAGATGGAAACCTGAGAGGATCGCTGGGTTAACAGAGCTCATGTTTAAAGATAAAAAAAGCAGAAAAGGGGACTTTTCTGCTGTGAAATACCACTTGGTTTTTGTTAGTTGACACCCTCTTTTTCGAGAATTTCTTTTGCCATGTCGAGTATTGTGGTGTCATCCAATACAACTATACCTCCATTCGGGCCTTTTTCCAGATGGATGCCAACAGTCTCGCCCTCATTATAATTTGCCCCTCCAAAATAATTCCTGACCGTCTCTACACTCATATGCAATTTATCCGCAATCAATGTTATGCTTCCATCTGGCAAGCTGTCTTTGATTTTTCGTAGTTCATTGAATGTTATAGTCATAGCTGCTATTTAAAGGTTAATATTTGTGTGAAATCAACTCCTAAAATTAATTATTTTATGTGAAAATGGACAATTATTTTTAAAAAAGGATCGGTAATTTGCATCTTTTAACTATTTGCCTCTTTTTTTACATATAGCTGCCCCGCTTCAAAGCTGATAACTTTTACTTTTTCGCCTTTATCTATAAAGCCGACGAGAGATCTGGCATCATATTGTTCAAAATCAATTTCAACCCTGCCGGAAGGTCTGAGAGATGTTGCTGCTGTACCGGTCATTCCCACCAGGTCACGGTAAAGCGAATCAACACCTATATATCCTTCATCTTTATTCTGTGTTGAGCCAAGTACCAGATGGGAGAACATGTGTGTATCCAAAAGCTTTCTGCTCAGTGAAATAGAGCCCACCAGTGCCACAAATGCGCTTAACACGACCAGGAACAATGACCTTATGAAAATGACGGCCCCTACACCCTCAAACTCCCATACTATGTTGTCTATCATTGCCAGGGTCAGTCCGGTTATCATCAAGCCTATGCCGGCAATGCCGGCTACCCCGAATCCCGGTATTACGAATATCTCAACCGCCAGCAGTATGATTCCCAGTATAAACAGTATTATTTCCCAGTTTTGGGCTATTCCTTCCAGATACAGAGGGGCGAAGTAAAGTATTGCAGCCAGCAGGGCTGCACCTATTGGGAATCCCACCCCGGGTGTTTGCAGTTCAAAATAAAGCCCTCCTATTATTATCATTATTAAAAAGCCCTGGAATACCGGATTGATAAGAAATCCGATAATTGCTTCCAGTGTTGTCAGCTCATATTCTACGATATGATAATCGGTTATTCCTGCTTTTTCAAGCACTTCAGGGATGCTGGAAGCGATCCCCTCGCTGTAGCCGACGGCAACTGCCTCCTCGCTGGTAAGAGTCAGGACTTTCCCCGTATCGATAATCCCTTCTATATAGAGGGCCGGATCAACCATAGCCTCCGCAATTGCAGGATCCCGGTGCCACCTTACAATGGTATCGTTTTCAATAATCACGGTGTCTCTGCCATGTGATTCGGCCGTGGTTCTCATGGCGGCACGCATGAATGACTGAAATTTATCGGGCACCGGTGAGCCGGTGGCATCAACAACTGTAGCTGCTCCCATGCTTCCTCCCTGGCGCATATAGATTTCCTGGGCGGAAATTGCAATTAATGCACCTGCCGAGATTGCATTGTTGTCGACAAAGACGATGACCGGTATCCTGGTATTCAGTATCTTGGTACGTATAGAATCGGCCGCCTGCACCAGTCCCCCGTAAGTATTCATATGAATTAGAATATAATCAGCTTCCAGCTCTTCTGCCTCAGCAAAGCTTTTCTGGGTTTGCCGCCAGAGAGCGGGACCCACATCCTGTCTCATGTCGAACTGGTAAACAAGGTTTGCCCTCTCCGGAATAGTATCCGATTTAAGAGGCTGGTTAATCGCAATCAGGCTGAATATTAGTGCCGTTATTAACCTGATGTTATGTTTTGAAAGGATCATAGTGTAAAGAACTGATATTTTACAGAAAATTGCCGGCATTCGGAAGTATCATGGTATAGACAAAAATAGTATAAATTCTCAGTTGTTCATAATTTATGACAAACTCATTAAAAGTTCTTATTTTTTATAACTTTGCCCGTGTTTATGTTAATTCTGTAATAATGGAAATTAGTATGCTTTCAGCACTATCGCCAGTTGACGGAAGGTACCGGCAACAGGTTGACGAACTTGCTGTTTTTTTCTCTGAATATGCACTTATAAGATATCGTGTATACGTTGAAATTGAGTATTTTATTGCTCTCTGCTCTGTACCTCTCCCTGAGCTCAAGGGAGTCACTGAAAAGCAACTCAATGAAATTAAAAAGATCTATGAAGAGTTCAGGATCGAAGATGCCCAAAGAATCAAAGAAATAGAAAAGATTACCAACCATGATGTAAAAGCGGTTGAGTACTTTATCAAAGAGGCATTCAGGAGTTACGGTCTGGAAAAGTACGTGGAATTTGTTCACTTCGGACTTACCAGCCAGGATATTAATAATACGGCAATTCCCCTGTCGCTGCGTAACGCCATTCATGATGTTTACTACCCGCTAATTGAGCAGCTTCTTGAAAAACTTGGAGAGATGATAATTAACTGGTCAGACATTTCTATGCTTGCCAGAACGCATGGGCAGCCCGCATCTCCTACCAGGCTTGGAAAAGAAATAAAGGTGTTTCACCAGAGAATACAGCGGCAAACCGGCCTGTTGAAGGCGATTCCCTGTTCGGCCAAATTTGGAGGGGCTACCGGCAATTTCAATGCTCATTATGTGGCATATCCTTCGGTGGACTGGGGAAGGTTTGCCGACAGGTTTGTTAATGAAATTCTGGGGCTTGACAGAAGTCCGGTTACTACCCAGATAGAGCATTATGACAACCTTGCAGCGAGCTTTGACAACCTTAAGAGGATAAATGTTATACTGTTGGATATGTGCAGGGATATCTGGACATATATTTCAATGGATTATTTTAAACAAACCATAAAAAAAGGTGAGGTAGGTTCATCGGCAATGCCTCATAAAGTTAACCCGATAGATTTTGAAAATGCCGAAGGTAATCTCGGGATTGCCAATGCCCTCTTTTGTCATTTATCGTCAAAACTGCCCATATCCAGGCTTCAGCGCGATCTTACCGATTCCACCGTGTTGCGGAATATTGGTATACCTCTGGCTCATACTGTTATTTCCCTGAAAGCTATTCTGAAAGGACTCGGCAAACTAAAAGTCAACAGAGAAGCAATTGATGCTGATTTACACGATAACTGGATAGTTATAGCCGAGGCAGTGCAGACCATCCTCCGGCGCGAAGGCTATCCCAATCCTTACGAGGCTCTGAAGGATCTTACACGTACCGGCCAAAAGGTTACCAGGGAGGTTTTCCTGGAATTCATTGACGGTCTTGATATTGATGAGTCCGTTAAGAAAGAGCTGAGGACAATAACACCTTTTAATTTTACCGGAATAGATTTATAGTATTACACGTTACTTTTCATAATTATGAAGGATATCGGGAAGATATTGCAATATCTTATTCCCTACTGGCGCAAAGGATTACTTAATATTTCCCTGAATCTTTTGTCGGCTGTTTTTGCACTGTTCTCGGTGGGTGTGGCAATTCCCTTCCTGGGAATACTGTTTCGCAATGAACCGGCTGTTGAATCGGCCGGCGAATTTGAATTCAGCCTTGATTCCTTAAGAGAATATTTCAATTACTACATAAGTCAGATGATCGATAATCAAGGGCCTATATACACACTGATAGTCCTGAGCCTGCTTATAATAACCATGTCTTTTTTCAAAAACCTTTTCCATTACCTTGCAATGTATTACCTGGCACCCATCAGGAACGGCGTGGTAAAGGATATACGTAACCAGATCTATGATAAGGTTATGGTATTGCCCCTGGCTTATTTTTCGGAAACCCGTAAAGGAGATATTATTGCCCGGATGACCGGCGACGTGCAGGAAATTGAAACATCTATAGTGAGCTCCCTTGAAATGCTTTTCCGGGACCCGATCCAGGTAATAATATATCTTGGTACCCTGCTTTATATGAGTACTTCCCTTACTTTATTCGTTATCGTTCTGCTGCCGGTAGCCGGATTTGTGATAGGAAGGCTTGGAAGAACATTGAAACAGACTTCACTGAAAGGGCAAAAAAAGATGGGGCTGCTTCTTTCACTTATAGAGGAAACGCTTGGCGGACTAAGGATTATAAAGGCTTTTAATGCCGAAAATAAAATGAAGGGCCGTTTTCAGGATGTCAACTCATTATATACCAGGATAATGGTCGGAATGCAAAGAAGACGCTCCCTGGCCAGTCCCGTAAGCGAATTTCTCGGCACCGTGGTTATGATCATAATTATGGTTTTCGGGGCTACCCTGGTTCTCGCTGAGGCAAGCGATCTGAATCCCGAAGAGTTTATCGGTTACCTCATGATATTTTATCTCATAATTGCTCCTTCAAAATCTTTTTCAGGTGCTATGTACAATGTCCAGAAAGGGCTGGCTTCTGTCGACAGGGTACAGGATGTACTTAATGCCGTCAACCCTATAAGCGACAAGCCGGGTGCCCGGCCTGTCAGGGATTTCCGCAACTCAATCGAATATAAAAATGTTTTTTTCAGCTACGACCATGATGAAGTCTTAAAGGATATTAACCTGGTTATTGAAAAAGGCAGAACCGTTGCCCTTGTCGGGCAATCAGGATCCGGGAAGTCTACTCTGGCTGATTTGCTGCCCCGTTTTTACGATGTTCAAAAAGGCGAAATTCTGCTGGACGGTGTTTCTCTTAAAGACTATAAAATCAAGGATGTCCGGGCCTTGATGGGGAATGTAAACCAGGATCCGATTCTCTTTAATGACACTTTTTTCAATAATATTGCTTTTGGAGTGGAAAGTGCCACGGAGGAAGATGTAATCAAAGCAGCCCGGGTTGCAAATGCCTATGATTTTATCATTGCTTCGAAACACGGGTTCAGTACCAGGATTGGCGACAGGGGCAGTAAACTTTCGGGAGGGCAGAGGCAACGTTTGAGTATAGCCAGGGCGGTTTTGAAAAACCCGCCGATCATGATACTGGACGAAGCTACTTCTGCCCTTGACACCGAATCGGAAAGACTTGTTCAGGATGCGCTTTCCCACCTTATGAAAAACCGCACATCGCTGGTTATAGCTCACAGGCTTTCAACCATCCAGTTTGCCGATGAAATTTGCGTACTTCACGAGGGAAGAATTGTAGAGAGAGGGAAGCATGGAGATTTGCTTGCCCTGGATGGTTATTACCGCAAGCTTCATGATATGCAGCTCTTTTCATAACTAATTCCCTGCGGCACTTATTTAAGGTTCCCGGTCCTTTATAGAAACAAGTTTCCAGTGAGAGGAATTACAACTTCGTTGTGATCAGCCGGAGAGAGGAATTACAACTTCGTTGTGATCCCTTTTGGGGAGGCTTCAAAGCATTTCAGGTATGTGCCTTGCGGCACTTATTTAAGGTTCCCGGTCCTTTATAGAAACAAGTTTCTATTGGCCCGATAACCTTAAAATAAAAAAACTGTGCAAGGCACAGTTTTTCCTGAAATACTTTGGCGGAGAGAGAGGGATTCGAACCCTCGGTTCCGCGATAGCAGAACAACGGTTTTCGAGACCGCCCCGTTCGACCACTCCGGCATCTCTCCTGAATATCAGGCAGAAGTATAAATTATTCTGCCTCTTTGATGGGTTAAAGGTTCCAGGATATTAATAAATTCCCGGACAGGAAGGCCCGGGAATTTAATTTCTAAATATAAACCATCTGTTGTTGCGGAGAAAGAGGGATTCGAACCCCCGGTTCCGCGGTAACGGAACAACGGTTTTCAAGACCGCCGCATTCGACCACTCTGCCATT
>PWPZ01000175.1 GCA_003556985.1 Bacteroidota bacterium | reverse complement strand
CCCCCTCTCCTGCCGATCCGCATATCAGCAAAGAAAGGGGCTTATCCTGAGGCGGTTCACAATCGGGCGCTATGACAGGAAGCTCTGCCATCAGGTCGGTTGTTTTATTACCCCCGATAACATTGAATCCTTCCCTGGCGGTTTCCCATTTACCCGGGAGCTTTCCTGCATTCTCCATAATCTCGGAAAGCTTTTTCCGCGGATTCAGTTTTACCCCGTAACCGGTGCAGATTTCCATAACCTCAACCAGAGAAAAGCCTTTCTTCTCAATGGCCTCACGGAGGCCGGACGAAAAGTCGCCTGTTCCGGTAATCCGGCTTACAAAGGCCGCCCCGGAGGCGAAGGCAAGTTCGCAGATATCAAATCCGTTCCATGGATTGCCTTCGGCCGAAGTGCTGGTGTTAAAACCACAGGGGGTGAGTCCGCTGGTTTGTCCGCCGGTCATTCCGTAAAGCATGTTATTGTGAACCACTACCGTCAGATCAAGGTTCAGTCTTGCAGCTTCCAGGATATGCTGCAAACCAATTGTACTTCCCCCGTCGCCAATAAAAACAATTATCCTGCTGTGAGGGTTGCTTATCCCCATGGCAATGCCGGCTCCAAGGGCGACTGATCTGCCATGCAGTCCGTGTACCGTATGGGTATTAAGGCATCTGTCGATTATCCCGTGACAGCCAATGTCGGTAACGATTATGACATCAAGGGGTTCGGTCTCCATTTTCTCAAGAGCCCGTGCGGTGTTCCTGGCAATGAGCCCATGGCCGCATCCTTTGCAGTATGGTAAATCGGGAGTATTTAAAATAGGTTCCATACATCTTTAATTTATATAAACGCCAACCAGTTAAATTATAAGCCGGCCTTTTTTATGATTTCATCGACGCCCGCCATTCTGCCGATGGTTCCCAGCGTGATTATTTTTTCAGGGAGCCTTGAGCCGTACATAACGGTGGCCAGCTGGGCATTCATGT
This sequence comes from Bacteroidota bacterium, assembly GCA_003556985.1. GTDB lineage: Bacteria > Bacteroidota > Bacteroidia > Bacteroidales > PUMT01 > PXAP01. The sequence goes on along the minus strand of PWPZ01000175.1, from coordinate 8,761 downwards.
TCTCTTCAGCAATAACAACCCTTTTATAGGAATTAACAATATCAAGGTATATTTCCGGAACAGGCAGTAGGGTTTTGGCCACAAGAAGGGAAACTTTTTTTCCGCTTTCACGGATGCATCTTACCGCATCCCTTGCCGCAGCCGCCGTTATACCATAGGATACGACAAGGGTTTCTGCCTCCTTCTGCTCATCAATCTCGTAGTATGTATACTCAGGAAGATACCTTAGCGGCTTCTCTTCCAGCCGCAGGGTGTTTGCAAGTGCCTCATCATTTGAATGCTGCAATATTCCTCTTTGATCATGGGTGGATGCATTGAGCCTCACCTGTCTGCGGCTGTCGGTTACCGGCAGGAATTCCGGCACAAGGCTTCCGGTTTGCTCATACGGTAAATAAGGCTTATCCGGCGGGGCAAATTTTCTCTCTACCGGTTCAATATTTTCCAGCAAATCGGGATCAAAGCTCTTCCTTGTCATCATTACCTCCTTTGAGGTAAGCAGAACCACCGGAGTCCGCAGTTTCACCGAAAGCGCAACAGCCCTGGCCGAAAGATTCCAGCAGTCTTCGAAGCCGGAAGGGCAAAGCACCGGTATCTGGTACCCCCCCGATATCATTCCCCTCAGAAGCAACAAGTCGCCCTGAGCTCCGCAGGTTGCCGTACCGGTTGCCGGCCCCAGCCGCTGCACCAGTACAATCACCATGGGCAACTCCATCATAAAGGCCATATTGACCGATTCCAGCATAAGCGCAAAACCAGGAAAGGAAGTAGCAGTTACCGGAATATGTCCGGCAGCCGACAGTCCGCTCATCCACTGCAGCACGGTTATTTCATCCGGGGCAGGCAGCATAAACGGAAAACGCCGGCTGCCGTACTGGTACAGCAGGTTGGCCGGCGTTATGGGATAACCTATGAAGCAGTCCGCTCCGGCCCTCGCCATCGCTTCAGTTACCAGTCGGCTGCCATCGGTAATAACTTTTTTATGGTCAGTCATGTTTTGCATATACGATTTTATTTTTGATCAGCTCATTGATCTTTTCGTTTGTTAAACCCGGGATACCGGCCAGTATGCTTCTGCTGTGCTGCCCGTAACCGGGAGGAGGAGAAAGAGCATTCCCGGCCGGGAGTGATGAGGAAGTAAATGCAACCGAACTCACTCCTTTTAGGGAGCCTGAATCAATATCCGATTCAAGCAACATCTCCATCGCTTCCGGTGTTTCAAATACTTCCTTCATGTTCATAACCCCTCCTGCAGGGATGCGCCTGCTTTGGAGCATCTTCAGCAATGGCTCCCTCTCATGGACTTCTATGAGTTCCTGGAGCCGTTTCTTTAACCGGGCAGAATTAACCACCCGGTTATAATTATTTTTGTATTTATCATCATCCGCCATATCAGGTTTTCCAAGCACACGGCACAATTCAACAAACTGTTTGTCAGTGCCCACTGCGAGAACTATCTCTTTATTGTCGGCCGTAGTGAATATTGTTCCGTAAGGTACGATATTAGGATGATCGGAACCTATCCGCCCGGGTATGGATTTAGCTACCAGCCAGTTTGAAGCCTGGTTGGCAAGTGATGCCACTCCCGATTTAATGAGGGATGCCTCAATGTACTGTCCGTCACCTCCCCTCTCCCTGGCAAGCAGTGCCAGCAGCAAAGCCTCCTTGATCTGGTGGGCAGCAAGCACATCCATCAGCGCCACCGGCATCTTGGTGGGTTGGCCGTCCGGCTGGCCGTTCATATACGTAAACCCGCTCTCGGCCTGTATGATCGCATCATAACCTGCCCTGGGATTATTCATTCCGTATCCCGTAACATGGGCATAAATGACAGCGGGGTTTATTTTTTTCAGGGAATTGTAATCCACCCCCAGTTTTTCAGCGTCGCCGGGCTTATAGCTGGCTAACACTATATCGCTCTTTCCGGCGAGCGTGTAAATGATCTCAAGTCCCTCCCTGCGGGTTATATCCAGGGCAACAGACTTTTTTCCCCAGTTTACACAGGAAAAATAGCCCGAAATATCGGTAACGGGATCCTCGGAAGGTAATTTCCAGTGCCTGGTAACATCTCCGCACGACCTGACGTTCTCCACCTTAATCACTTCGGCGCCCATTTCGGCCAGAAACATTCCGACACTCGGACCGGCAAGCACATTTGCCAGTTCCATAACCTTTATGCCCTCAAGAGGTAATTTCATCAAATGCTGGTTATTTAAATATTCATTTAGCTCACAGTCGTTCAAAATATTCCGGAAAGTCCCGGCTGGCAGATTTGGAAAGCCAGAGTTTCTGATCCGGAAAGCCAGAGTGGCTGATGTGGAAAGCCAGGAATGGCTGATCCGGACAGACTGCTTTTATTTTCTGTTTTTAAATTTTGTCCACAAATTTCCTGCTACTATAAAAATGATTGCCGATCCCACTCCAACAAAAGTCTCCTCTATTTGGAACCAGGCAAGCTTATTTCCGATAACAGCAAAAAGTATTGCTATCGTACCCCCGGCAAAGGCCAATCTCACCGCACCGGTGGTTATCCAGCCCCGTTTGTATATACCCAGCACAATAACGATGGCGCCAACGGCCCTGATGGCATAGGAAACATAGGCAGCATCCAGGATGGCGCCATGAATAAAAATAGCCATCGGTATGGTGACAAAGTTTACCAGTATTACCAGCCTTCTTGCTGTGGCCACAACTTTACGATCTACTGCGGTCTTATTGATAAGGCCGTGATAAATATCCTTGGTTGCTATTGTTACAACAGCAAAATTAACAGGTCCCACGGTCGACAGAATGGCGGCAAGTATTCCGGCCAGGGCAACGCCTCCAAGAACGGGATGAATGAAGTCGGCCGTTGTCAGGAGGGCCGGCAAAACCATTTTCGGATTCACCACGGCACCGGCATCGATAAAAAAGCCTGTCCGGGCAATCAACCCCAGCAGCGCCACCATTATGCCGAAGGGGGCAATTATCAGACTGAAAGAATGGCTGCATTTTTGGCTGTTTTTATATTGCGGGCAGCAAAAATGGGTTGTATGCTGGCCTGTCCGGCCATGCCTCCCAGGACTCCCCCCAATACAAGGCTGAGGGCATAGGATATTCCGCCGCTGAATGGATTATACCAGTTCTCCGGCGAACCAAGCTCCACCAGTCTCGTTGAAAGTTCCCCGAACCCGCTCATTTTATCCAGTCCGACGAAAAGTGCAATTCCCGTACCCGCAAACATGGCAATAACATGGATAATCCCCGTAACAGCCAGTGCATGCATCCCCCCCACATAGGTGTAGGCGGTAATTATTATTGAAGAGATCAGCACGGAATTGATCCAGCTTATACCGAACAGGGGGCCAAGAACGCTGGCACAGGTCTGAAGCTGGACATAGGAAAGAGTTATATATGCCACCAGAAAAGCTGCTGCGGAAACACTTCCTGCCTGCCTGCCAAACAGGTTCACAAGCATTTCACTTACCGTATGTACATTCTTCTCCCGGTAATACCTTGCCACCGTGAATCCGATAATTATCATTCCTGCGGCAGTGGAAATATTATAAAGAACGGGCTGCATGGTGCCATTTAAAAAAGCTTTTTCACTTACCCCGATGGTACTCATACCGCCAAGCCATTCGGAAGCCACCACAACCGCACACGCCACCAGTCCGAGATTCCTCCCTGCCACAAGAAAATCGGCCGCCGACCTGCTGGCTATCTTCCTGGTAAAAAGCGAAACCAGGATGATAAATACAAAATAGATCAGTATTACGGTCAGATAGGTGTTCATAAGACAAAACTAACACTTAACACCTTAATGCAACAAGATAAAAATCATTTATTCCAGGCAAAGCGTCAAAGGCACTTATGTTTAACAACACCAATGTTGTTGAGATTCTTAAGATCACTGCACTAATAACCCGGATAAAATGAATCTGCCTGCGGCATACCCTGTTGAAATCAGTGCACCTTGTTCAAATCAGTGCATCGTATAGCAGCTCAACCGGATGTACGGCATTTTTTCCTGTGCCGTCGCGTATATGGTGACGACAGCTGGTGCCGGGGGCAGCTATTCCAGTTTCCCGGGGAGCATTCCTTACCTCAGGAAAGAGCACCAGTTCGCCTACTTTCATGGAAAGATCGTAATGCTCTTTTTCATAGCCGAAAGATCCGGCCATTCCACAACAACCCGATTTGATCTCCCTAACATTGAAATTTTCAGGAAGTGACAGCATCTTTATGGTGGGAGCGGTTGAAGCTACCGCCTTCTGCTGGCAGTGGCCATGAAGGAGAATGTTTTTGGATTCCCGGGTAAATTTTTCTGAAGTGATCCTGCCTGCATCAATCTCCCGGGAAATGAATTCATCAATCATCAGAACCGATCCTGCCACCCGTCGTGCGGCAGGAAGCATGGCCTCCCCCGCCAGATCGGGATATTCATCCCTGAAGGTCAGCAGTGCCGAAGGTTCTATACCTGTTACAGGTATCCCTTTTGAGATTATCCGGTCAAACAAATCAATATTTCTGCGGGCTATCTCTCTTGCCTTACGCAGGAAGCCCTTTGAAATATAAGTTCTTCCGCTCTCCTCATGCCTGACAAGCTCAACCTCATAACCGAGCCGGGTGAGCAGCCGGATAGTTTTAATACCGGTTACCGTATCATTGTACTGGGAAAATTCATCGACAAAGAGTATAACCTTCCCGTTTTTACTGTTTTCGTCGTTAAGTTTCCGCAGATTCCGGCGGGCCCAGCTTCTCAGAGTTACCGGGTGGAGCGCGGGAATGCTCCTTTCGGGGGCAAAGCCTGCCATTCGTTTAACCAGTTTTGAAGCAAACCGGCTGCTGCTCAGAATATTGAACAGGCGGGGAAATATTGAGCCAATACGATTTATATGTGATATATTTGCCACAATTCTTGCCCGCAGCGGTATCCCGTTCGCATCATACCAGTGCTGCAGGAATTCGGCCTTGAGCTTTGCCATATCAACATTTGAGGGGCATTCTGATTTGCACCCTTTACATGAAAGACAAAGATCAAGAATCTCATACAGTTCTTTGTGATCAAATGGATTGCTTTTTTCCGAATTGGTCAGAAACTCCCGGAGCAGGTTTGCCCTTGCCCGGGTGGTGGTGTGTTCGTCGCGGGAAGCCATGAAACTGGGGCACATTGTTCCGCCTATGAGTTCTGACTTCCGGCAATCGCCCGATCCGTTGCACTGTTCTGTAAATCTGAGTATACCTCCCCAGGCTGAAAAATCAAACCAGGTATCTATCTCCCTTACCGGCCGGCCGGGCACATAGCGCAGGGAGGTGTTCATTTTTGGAGTATCGGTTATTTTGCCGGGATTCAAAACATTTGCCGGATCCCAGACTCTTTTTATTTCCCGGAGAAGGTTATAGTTTTTTTCTCCAAGTACCACGGGAATGAATTCGGCCCTGAGACGACCGTCACCATGCTCACCGCTGAGCGATCCGCGGTATTTTTTTACGATGCGGGCTACATCTTTTCCTATTTTATAAAAAAGCTCAACATCGGCGGGATCCTTAAGATTAAGCACCGGCCGCAGGTGCAGTTCGCCCGAGCCCACATGGGCATGGTAAACAACATCTTTTCCGTAACCGTCGAGGAGAGCCTGTATCTCCTCGATATATTCAGGCAGCACCTGTACGCTTACCGATGTGTCTTCAATAAGCGATACCGATTTGGCATCCCCCTTCATTCCTGCCAGCACACCCAGTCCGGCTTTGCGAAGATTCCACACCTTTTGAATGTTCTCTCCGAAGATGACCGGGAAATGATAACCGTATCCGGCTTTCCGCATCCTCTTTTCCATTTCACGGGCAATCCTGTTTATCTCTTCCCTTGTTTCCCTGGCAAACTCTATTATAAGGATGGCTGCGGGATCGCCTTCCACAAAAAACCTGTTCTTCTGCTGTTCAATATTATCTTTGGTGAGCCGGAGAATAATATGATCCATCATCTCCACGGCTCCAGGTTTGAATTCAAGGGCAATGAGATTGGCACGCAGGGCCTCTTTCTTTGTTTTAAAATGAACACAAATAACGGCCTTCTCAGCAGGAGGAAGTGGAACCAGGTTAAGCTTTATCTCGGTTGCCAGGGCCAGGGTACCTTCCGACCCGGCAATCATCCTGCAAAAGTTAAAGGCCTCCCCCCCGTTTTCGAACGGGGCGGAATCCATAAGCAGGTCGACAGCATAACCGGTATTTCTGCGTGTCACAGCTGGATCAGGGTATTCATCTTTGATCTCCTTTCTTATTTCCGGTGAGGAAAGGGTTTCAAAAATATGCCGGTATATTTTATTTTCCAGCTTCTCTCCGCTGCACTTATCCATGAACTGCTCTTTTGTGACATAACCAAAGGTGGCCGTGCTTCCATCAGACAGCACCGTTTTGACCTCCAGGGTATGCTCGCGCGTACTGCCATATATCAGCGAGTGGGCGCCGCATGAATTATTGCCAAGCATTCCGCCTATCATGCACCGGTTGGATGTGGAAGTTTCCGGGGCAAAAAAGAGTCCACGGGGACTAAGATACTGGTTCAGCTCATCGAGTACAACACCTGGCTGTACCTTCACCCATTTCTCGCTGCTGTTCAGCTCAAGGATACCGTTCATGTATTTTGAAACATCCAGAACAATACCGTTACCCACCACCTGGCCTGCCAGAGATGTTCCTGCCCCGCGGGCAATGACCGACAACCCGTTGTCGGCGGCGAACCTGACAACCTTTACAATATCACTTTCTCCCCGGGGCCGGCAAACAGCCACTGGTAATTCACGGTAGGAAGAGGCATCGGTGGCATGAATCAGCCTGTAAATATTATCGGTGAAAATATCGCCATCAAGACTTTCCTTCAGTAAGGTAAAATCCATAATAATTATAATTAAGACCGGTCTGTACAGTGATCCTGATGTTTATTCAGGCATAAACCTGACGGCAAAAACCTGCAGGTGCCGGAACTGTTCCCGGTATACCTGAACAGGATCAAAGGGGACTGGTAAAATAATTTTCTTCACTTATTCCGTCAAATTCCACTTCATCTATTATGTTGGTCATAAGGGTCTCCCCCCCATAACGTATCTCGATCCGGAAAGGAAGGCTGATCCCGCCTACCCGCCTGTAATCGCTCATAATGGTCTCTCCCTCAACATTATTGCCTTCAAATCCTGAATACATTGCCATCTTGTGTATCAGCCATGAACCGGAATCTATATAGAAACGGTAGATTTCATCTTTTTCTTTGGTAAGTTCAAGTATCAGATACTCAGAGGAACCTGATGACTCCCGGCCGACAAAATCCAGCTCATGCCCCTTTTCCCTCCAGCCGACAAGATCGCTGTCGACCCCTGCCATCTGTTTCAGGTTGTTGAGCTCGGGACCCTTCAGTTCACGTGGCTCAGATCCCAGCCATGGTTCCACCGACCATCCTTCCCGGCCGTTATATGCCTGTATCATCCTGTCACCCTGAATATCAAGCTCCAGGTAAATCTGGTCCGGACGTTTCTGGACCTGAAGAAAGGGAAGCTCGGTTCCCATTTGTATTGCTTTCCCCGAGGAACGGACCGATCTTACATTGCTGAGCTTCTCCTGCCCTGAAGCCTCAAAGTGGTTTTGAAGTATCTGATCAACAGTTTGTGCTTTTGAATCCTGTGTTATCCATGCAAAAAATGCAAATAAGAACAGTATCGTGATTTTGTTCATAATATCAGGAATTAGTGTGGCTGTAATCAATGTGGCAAAATACAATTAAAAAGTTAACAATTCCTACTGATGCGTTAAAACTTAATGTATCTGCTCCGGAAATGATATAAGGTTAACGGTTTTTTTCCATTGAAGAATATCTTCCCTGCTTTTTAATTCTGTCATTGTAGTATTGACATCGAAACCGGAAAAGTAAAATATCTTATACCCGTTCTTTTTTATGGCATCAAATAATTCCATTTTTTCACTCCCTGAGCTGTGCTTATAGCTTTCGGTTATAACTACCGGCTTATGTTTAACGATGAGAGGTGAAATCGACTTTATTATTTCCTTGTCATATCCTTCGGCATCAATCTTGATAAAGCACAGTTTCGGAAGCCATGTCGGATGATTTTTGCTTAAAAATTCCTCCAGATTTACTCCTCTTACTTTTTGAGGATAAACAAAACGGCCCAGCCTGCTTTTGGGAGTTTTCGAGACGCCTCCGTTTGAGAAAGAGGCCTCAGAGGAGACAAAGTAAAACTCGTCTTCATGGGCGGTTACCGCATAGCAGTAGGGCTCTATGCAGGTCTTATCCTTATTCAGGGAGGAATTAATTTTCAGGATTTTAAAAACAACCGGGTTGGGATCAAATCCGATTGTCAGTCCCCTCCTGCCCGCAGCCAGGGCCATAGGAACGGTTGTATCGCCTGTATTGGTCCCTATATCAATGGCCATGTCCCCTTCACTGATGTACCTGCGGTAAAAATCAACGGCTGATTGATTAATGTCAACCCTGGCAATCAGGGGGTTTTCCCAGTTTGCAAACTGAATTGTTCCTTCTTTTTCAAGGTCATAGTTATCAATAGTGGCAGAATATTCTCTGAAAAGCCTGCGTGCCCGTTTCCTGCGAAAAGATTCCTTAAAATACCTTATCATAAAATTTGATTGGATCTGGTGGTAATATAACACATTCATACCTTTGGGGCAAAGTCACGCAACGACATTACCGCGCTTCAAAAAACAAAGGTTTTATTAAAATTTAAGGCGCTGTTTTATTTCACTCAACAGCCTGGGT
>PWPZ01000106.1 GCA_003556985.1 Bacteroidota bacterium | reverse complement strand
GTTCATAATCATATAAAACCACCTTTTCAGGACCGAGGCAGTTCATCCGGGAATATAAACCCTTTCTGTTTTGCCGGTATTTCGTTCATCCGGGAACATAAACCCTTTCTATTTTGCCGGTAGTTCGTTCACCGGAAGGTGGTGAAGAATTCCGGAGTAATAACCAGCATCACCCAGGCCCAGTTGTTAAGCTCCTGCCTGCTTCCTCCCTTTAGCACTTCCATTGACTCCGATGCAAACATTTGCGAATAGCCGAATCGGAGGTTAACCTGGTCATACATTTGTATTCCAAAATAGAAATCAGCCTCCGTTCCCAGGTACCGGGGCATATTTTCCCCGGGAGCCCCGGGATCTTCGAGCAGGGCATCTGAGGCAAACAGATGAAGCCTGAAACCTGCCGACCATCTGCCCGGGGTATATGTCATTCCTCCGTAAAAATCCCTCAGACCCACATTGTTAATATGGCGTCCAACATAGAAATAGTCCATGTGGCCGTTGAATTTATGATTGGTTCCGTAAAGGGGATTGAATGAATTGTTTTTGTCGTATTCCGGATCTTCCATATCCTGCTGGCCGGTGCCTGAAAGAACCTCAAACCCGGTTTGAATGCTGACGACCTGGCTCACCGGAAAGATTAATTCTGAAGACAGATAGTGTGCCGACAGCGACCTGTTGGAGGGATCCCTGCCTGACTGCAGATAGGCTGCCCCGGAAATAGAATAGTTTCCCGGGGTATAAAAGATTCTGCCCCCGGCAGTCTGGCTGAATACGGTATTATCTGGAGCATGCTGCCATCCGTTGTTCAGAATGAGCACGCTTGCCTCCAGCGTTTCCCACACCCTGTTGAGCCACAGGTACTGAAATGTTTTATAATTGTCAGTATGGTAGGTAGTTCCGGTAATCTGTTCCGATTGCTGGTTAAAGGCAAAGCCGGCATGCATATCAATAAAGTCACCGTACCATTTAAAAATGGCTGCATCATGGCTGCGGCCCTGCTGAGCCCAGTCCACGTTCCCGAAAATCCTGTGATCATCATAAATTATCTCCTGTCGCCCTGCTTTCAGGTACGCCCGACCCGTAAGCCTGACTTCGGCCCATGCTTCATGAACCGTGGTGTTTTCGCCCGTGCGGACAAGTTGTGGGACCTCTCCCCATACCCTTATGTCCTGGAGCTTCATACCAAGTGAAAAGTTGTTTTCTGTATGACCGAGGTTAAGCCTTGTCCGCTGAGAGATAAAAAAAGCGGCATCCTCATCGGGGCTCATAAGTGTTTGATAACCGTGGCGGAATTCGGTTCTGGGCCTGATCTCACCGTCAAGATAAAACTGGGAGGCTGCCGGAGTTAAAAAAATGGCTGTAATGGTCAGGGCAACGCAGACCGACCGCCATAAGGACAGGCCCGTCATACCGGAATCGTACAGGTGAGTGAGAGATCTTTTGAATGGACGGTGCATGACTTGAGAATTTTTGTTAAAAGAGAGCTTTTAAATCAGGCAGTTTTTACCGGTCCGGGTTTTTATGCTTTATTGGCTGCTATTAAAAAAAGCTGTTGGATCTGGCTTTTATTACTGCTGTAGACAAAGTTAGCAAAAAATATACAGCCGGCAGAAAATGCCGGCTGTAATATATGCTGCCATCAATCCCTGCTTGTTTTTGCGGGGCGATGACTTATGAACAGAGGCTTCGGTGTGGCCTGACTGTTAAAAAGCCACTGGCCGTTATAGAGCCTGTCTGCCGGGCTGTCTTAATTGAGAAAAAGCTTCAGGTCTTCATCTGCTGAGGTTATCCCGGAAATACCGAATTTATCAACCAGTACATTTGCCACATTGGGTGAAAGAAACGCAGGCAGGGTGGGACCGAGGTGAATATTTTTCACACCAAGAGAAAGAAGTGCCAGCAGCACTATTACCGCTTTCTGCTCATACCAGGCAATATTATAGGCTATGGGAAGCTCGTTAATATCGTTCAGCTCGAAGATCTCCTTAAGCTTCATGGCCACTACTGCCAGTGAATATGAATCATTGCACTGACCGGCATCCAGAACTCTGGGGATCCCTCCTATATCTCCCAGGGGAAGCTTGTTATACCGGTATTTTGCACATCCTGCGGTCAGGATAACCGTATCTTCGGGAAGCTTTTCGGCAAACTCGGTATAATACTCCCTGCTTTTCATTCTTCCATCGCAGCCTGCCATCACGAAGAATTTTTTTATGGCACCGCTTTTCACTGCATCCACAACCTTATCGGCCAGTGCAAAGACCTGGGCATGGGCAAAGCCTCCAACTATTTCGCCTTTTTCTATTTCGACGGGGGATTTGCATTTTTTGGCGTGCTCAATTATTTTTGAAAAATCCTTTTTCCCGTCTTTTTCGCGGTCGGGAATATGTCTGGCTCCTTCGAGTCCGGCCGCTCCGGTAGTATAGATCCGGTCGGTGTAACCGGAACGGGAGGGGGGGGGCACGATGCAGTTGGTTGTGAACAGTACCGGACCGTTGAAGGTTTCAAAATCTTCTTTCTGCTTCCACCATGAACTTCCGTAATTGCCCACAAAATGGCTGTATTTTTTAAACGCCGGATAGTAATTGGCAGGGAGCATCTCGCTGTGGGTATAGACATCTACACCTGTTCCTTCCGTTTGGGCCAGCAGCTCCTCCATGTCCTTCAGATCGTGTCCGCTTATAAGGATTCCCGGATTGCCCCTGGTTCCAATGTTTACCCTGGTTATTTCCGGATTCCCGTAGGCAGAGGTGTTGGCTTTATCCAGCAATGCCATTGCAGTAACTCCGTATTTCCCGGTTTCTATAACCATACTCACCAGTTCGTCTGCTGAAACGTCGTCGCGGGTGGTGGCAACAAGGGCTTCCTGCATGAAGCTGTAAAGTGAAGGATCTTCGTGACCCAGGTTGAAGGCATGTTCGGTATAGGCTGCCATTCCTTTAACCCCGTAGGTTATAAGCTCCCTCAGAGATCTCACGTCTTCATTTTCCGTGGCAAGGACTCCTGCTTCTTTTCCCTTTTTTTCAAATTCCTCTGCAGAACTGCCTTCCCAGGTTGCCGATTCATTAAGCGGGCCCTCAGGGGCTATGCCGGACTGCTCAAGTTCCTTTTTCAGGCTGTTGCGCAGATCAAGCCCTTCCCGGATCTTTTTTACAAAAACATTTCTGTCAAAGTTGCCATTGGTTATGGTGGCAAACAAACCGTCAACAATAAACTTGTTGATCTGTGGCTTCTCGATGCCAGCCTTGCGGGCGGCAGTTGTGTATATTGAGAGGCCTTTAAGTGCAAACATCAATGCATCCTGCAGATTGGAAACATCGTCTGTTTTACCGCATACTCCTTTAATAGTGCAGCCGGTACCTTTCGCGGCTTCCTGACACTGATAACAAAACATACTCATAAATAGATTGATTTTAGTTTGATTAGTAATTAATATATGCAATTATGACATTACACATATATACATAAATGTACATTGCATCAAGTTTGGCTGTCTTTCTGAAATGATCTTTACCCCTGAAAACGTAAGGCTAAATGCGCGGCCTTGAGGATGGCCGGTTATTGTGGTTTCGTTGGACCGGCCGATTTCCGCCTTTCCCTCACGTGCATCTGCTTATCCTCTGCAACCAGTCCCATGATATTAACGCCGATCTGGAAAAAGGTTGAAATCCCTGCTATACTCAGAACGTACAGGAAAAGCTTCCCGTAAGGAACCAGGAAAAATATTGCCACATTGAATAATGCGATCCAGACACCGGCACACCAGGGGCAGGTGACAATTGTTCTCAGAGAATCCCCCAGTCCGGTGCCCCTGAATGATTTCAGAACGTCGCGCACCAGCTTGAATATCCTGTCATATACTAAAAGCCGTGTCATTCTGTAGGTGGCAATAGAAATTATCAGCAGTTCAAAAATGCTTATCCCGGTAATATCAATGTCCCGGTTATGAAGCAAAGCGCCGACAGCAATAATTAAAAGAACGTATACGAACATTGAAACCAGGTTCCAGATCCTTTCGGTATTTGTTTGTTCCATGTTTTGTCGGTTGGATATTTAAAATATGAAATATATGAAGCCCTGAAATTAGACAAAAAATGACAAAGTTTGTTTCCGAAAAGAACTGATTAAAGCCTGTTTTTCATTTATTTAAAAGCAATCGATATACAGATAATAATGTAAGGACATTAAAATCAGCTATATAGATTGAGAATTTCCCATTTACAGCCACTCCTCCTCAAGGATGTCACCTTTTATCCCTACAGTTATCGATTTAACCGGCACTTTTCTTCCCGCAAGTTTTACTGCCTGCACGGCCATCTGCTCAATTCCGGAGCAGCAGGGCACCTCCATTTTCATCACCGTAAGGGTATTTATTTTGGCCTGGCTTACCAGGCTTATCAGCTTTTCAATATAAACCTCTTTGTTTGAATCAAGCTTGGGGCAGGCAATAGCGAGTTTTTTTCCTTTCAGGAACCTGCTGTGAAAATTGGCGACCGAATAAGCGACACAATCAGCTGCCAGCAGCAGGTCTGCATCCTGGAAATGGGAGGCACCGGGATTTATCAGGTGCATCTGAACCGGCCACTGGCTCAGTGCTGAACCGGTTTCCTCCGGTTCCGGCTTAACGCCGTTGGTTTTTGACGGAGAAGAAAAACTCATTGATCTTGAACCTGGGCATCCCCCGCCCTGATGGGCCGGCATGCTCATATGAGCAAAACCCTGAGCCGGTTCGTTTTGGGAATGATCAAGTGGGGCGCCATTTCTCTCCTCTCCATTGACGTGAGCATGCTCTTTTTCTGCTGACCCCGGCTGATAAAAATGAACCTCCTGAATCACTTCTCTAACCGGGAAATCTATTCTGTCCTGGTTTTCCATCAGAAAACCCACCGCCTGTTTAAGAAATGCAAATTCACCGTGATCCTTCAAATGCTTCATATGGGCGATTACCACATTTTTTCCTTTTTTCACCATTTCCTCCATCACCATTGCCTCATCATAAGGTTGGGCCTCGCGCACCTCTATCTCCATGGCACCCTCGGGGCAATGACCTATACAGGCACCCAGTCCGTCACACATCAAATCACTGATAAGTCTGGCCTTCCCGTCGATTATTTGCAATGCTCCCTCATGACAGTTTGGTATGCATAAACCGCATCCATTGCATTTTTCCTCATCTATTTTTATAATTTCTCTGTTCATTCTCAGTGTTTTAATATATATAAGTAAAAAGGTAATTAAATACTCAAATATAGATAATAATTAAATTTCTGCAAGCAGGTGCCGGAAGAAATATGAATTTTATGGTTAATTTATAATTTGTCTAAATAATATAGACGAAGTGGATTACCGCCGACCCGGGACGTGGGTTAACAAGTTAAATTAAAGAAACTGATCAAGGTTTAACTGATCAAGGGTCTGGTTTTTCATGTGCGAAAGAACTAGATAAACTGATCAAGGGTCTGGTTTTTCATGTGCGAAAGAACTAAATAAACTGATCAAGGGTCTGGTTTTTCATGTGCTCCCTGAACTGCAGAGTCATCTTGTTGGTTACATTGTTCATAATGCATTTGTCGAACGGACAGATCTGTTTGTTCAGCGGACAGGGGGTAATTTCTATTTCTCCTTCAATGGTCTGGTAAATTTCAAGAAGTGTGATTTTTTTCGGGTCTTTTTTAAGTATAAAACCTCCCGCAGGCCCCCGGAAAGAATCCAGATAATTGTTCTTAACCAGCCTCTGCATTATTTTGGCCACATGATGCCTGCTTGCCCCGGTAAGTTCGGCAATCTGCAATACATTGACCGGCGATTCTGATCTGGCTATCAAAATCATTCCGTGCAAAGCAATGGAAGCCGCCTCTGAAATTGCTACTACTTTAGACATTGCGGTGCTTTAAGTAATTAATTACTATAATAACGATTATTTGCAAATAAAGGTATTATTTTTCTTTTTATCGCATTAAAGTAACATCACCTGCAGACCCTTGATTGTGTTTATCATGTTAGTCGTACTGGCCTGAACGACAATGTCATGCCGGTCAGAGCGTTTAGTCCATCATGATTGGAGCACGCCAGTGAGGGTTTCGTATATGCCTATGGCTGTCATCTGATTTCCGGTCACATCGTCTCGGTCACCCTGGTCATGTAGAAATTAAATCTTTCCCTCATGGGCACCGACAGATCGACACGCTCAAAGGCTTCCGCCATCCTCACCATTTCATTCATAAGTTGCAGGGAAGTCTGCAGTTGCCTTTCCAGCTGAATTATCAGGCGCGGAGGAAATGAAAGATAGTAATCCATTTCGGTGGAAACGTGATCGAAATAATCTTCGAGCACCTCGTCTCCCTGGCCCTGTGCCTCTGCAATATAATATGCTTCGGCCACCGAGAGCAGCATAAATTCATGGGGTACCCTGTCGGTCGGCATCAGCTCCATGCAACGGTCGAGCACCCTGACCGCCCGTTCATTATCATCTTCCCTTGCCAGGGCGATGGCCAGCCGGGAGAACTTGTTCCTCAGCTGAAGTATGCTCAGGGTTCGTATATTGTAATGGTCCAGATAAACATCGGGCTCATTCATCCTGCCCCAGGAGAATTTGTGCATCAGGTTTTCATACATGGCCTCGGTATTTACCCTTCCGAACTCGAAACCGTCTCTTTCGGTGTGGATTGGAACAAGACGGTAGGCAAACCCTTCGAGCTGGAAATAATTATGCAGTCCGATGGCATCTTCTGTTCCCGGACTGACATAGTAGATGGGCCGTTCCCAGTCATTGTTTGCCAGCAAATCAAGAACCATCATCTGGTTTTTGACAAGGTAATTTTCGTCCATCTCCCATTCGATCGATTCCACTATCTCATCCCTGAGTTCGGGTGCCACGGTATTGTTGGCGACAACTTTGTCGGCATCAACCGATATCCTGAATTTCCTTGTGGGTATGTAGTCTATCATACGTCTTTGCGCAACCCGCACTTTGCTGCGGTCGGTATCGTCGGCAATAAAATTCACTACCTGTTTTACACCGATATGCTCTTCAAACTTCTCGATCAGGTAGATCATGTTATTGGTGCCGTCCACATACTTGTGCCTGGGCAGGGAGAAGGGGACCGGCTCCGAATCGTTCTGCTTTTGTTTCATCTGCTCGATGTACCATTCCGCGTTAAGCAGCATCAGGTTCACCACCCTCACATCGGTACGCACTCCTTCCACCTCCTGTGCATACCAGAGGGGAAAGGTGTCGTTGTCGCCATGAGTGAATATTATGGCGTCGGGCGCACAGGTTTCCAGGTAGTTAGCCGCGAAATCGCGAGCAGTATACCTTCCCGAGCGGTCATGGTCGTCCCAGTTCTCCGAGGCCATCAGCACGGGAACAGCCAGGAAAGTGACTGTGGCAGCTACGATGCTGCCGGTTTTAAGGGATAATTTTTTCTGCAGCCGGTCGATCAGGGCAAGCACCCCGAACCCTATCCAGATTGAAAAGGCCATAAAAGAGCCGGCGTAGGTGTAATCCCTCTCCCTTGGCTGGAGTGGGGTCTGGTTGAGATAGATAATAATTGCCAGTCCCGTAAAAAAGAACAGCAGCAGCACAATGGTGAAATCGTTCTTATGTTTCTTGTAATGGTAGAACATACCCACCAGTCCCAGCAGCAGAGGCAGAAAATAGTAGGTGTTCCTGGCCGGGTGGTTGGCAATATGGTCGGGCAGGTTATCCTGGGGGCCCAGCCTCCAGGAATCTATAAATCCTATTCCGCTCAGCCAGTTGCCGTTAAGCACCTCGCCGTGACTCTGGTGGTCATTCTGCCTTCCCACGAAGTTCCACATGAAGTACCTGCCATACATGTGCCACACCTGGTAACGCAGGAAGAACCTCATGTTTTCGGTGAAAGTGGGACGTGTCACAACCTGGGGTTCCCCGTCAACCGTAACTCTTACCTGCCTTCCCTCCACCATTCCCCAGCGCTGGTATTCGCGTATATGGGAGGGAGTGTTGCTCCACATCCTGGGAAAAAAGCCGGTGAGTTCGGGATGATGTTCGGCCGTGGCTCTTGGCGTGGTTTCCACATAACGACCGTCTTCCATTATGTACTGCATCCGTCCCTCTTTGACACCGGTCTGTGGAGCGGTGTAATAGGGGCCGAAAAAGAGGGGGCTGGCGCCGTACTGTTCGCGTGCCAGGTAGGAGATCAGCCTGAACACGTTGTTGGGTGCATTCTGGTTCATGGGCGGATCGGCCGAAGCCCTTATAACTACAACCGTGTAGGAGGAATAGCCAATAAGCACCATGGTCAGTCCCAGTATGATGGTGTTGACCACCGGCAGCCGTTTTGTCTGGGTATAATAAAGTCCCCATGCCAGCAGGGCAGCCAGGAGCAATACGAAAAACAGCAATCCGCTGTGGAATGGCAGTCCGAATGAATTCACGAATAACAGCTCAAAAAAACTTGCCACCCTGATAACCCCGGGTATGATAACATAAACAAATGCACCCAGAAGCAGCACCGAAACAAGCGAGGCATAAATCACGCCTTTCCTTGTCACCGGGTATTTCCTGAAATAGTAAACAAATGCTATGGCAGGTATGGCAAGCAGGTTGAGCAGGTGGACCCCTATGGAAAGCCCCATCAGGTATGTTATCAGTATCAGCCATCCGGCCGAATATTTTTGGTTGGCCACATTTTCCCATTTCAGTATCGCCCAAAACACAAGGGCGGTGAAGAGTCCGCTTGTTGCATAGGCTTCGGCCTCCACAGCCACGAACCACTGTGTGTCTGAAAAGCAAAACGCCATCGCCCCCACGAAGGCGGCCCCGATCAGGGCGTAGATCTGACCTCCCGTGGGCTCCTTGGCACGTGTTCCGGCATCTTCCGCGGAAGCGTCATCAACGTTACCCTCTGCCGGCATGATAATCTTTTTGCCCATATGGGTTATTATCCAGAAAAGGAGCATGACGGTAAAAGCCGCGGCAAGGGCCGACATGGCGTTCATGAACAGGGCTGCCAGGGAAGGGTCGGGAGCAAGCATGGTGAAGAACCGGCCCATAAGGATGAAAAACGGAGCTCCCGGCGGATGGGGCACTTCCAGTTTGTAGGCGGAGGTGATACGCTCACTGGCATCCCACCAGCTTGCCGTTGGCTCAAGGGTCATAAAATAAACCGAGGTGGCTATTAAAAAAACCACCCAGCCGGCAATAATATTGATTTTTCGGTAGTTTGTCGTCATTGGTTCAGGCATGGGTTTAACGGCCGGTTTTTGTTTTCGGGCATCCTTTTTTAATATCTTTGTCACCCGGGAATGGTTCCGGCAAACGAAAAAAGACCATAATTAAATGGCGAAATTAAAATATTTGCAATTAAAAACAGCTATTTTGCGTTCGAAATGTTTCAGTTTAAATCAAATGTTATAAATTAGCCATATACCATTAAAGGATTGTTGCTGTGAGAAGATATGCCATGGTTTTTGTTTACTCCGTCTTTTTATCCTGTACAGGAAACGGAGTTTCCACCGAAGCAGGCCCGGATGCCATCTATGACGATGACAGGATATACGGCCAGGTTGATGGTCTGCCCGGACGAAAGGTCCTGCTTTTCGAATTATACGGCGATCAGATCAATATTATCGATTCTGCTATGGCAACTTCAGACGGCAGCTTTGAGTTTTTCTTTTCCGGCGAAAGGGAGCACGGTCTGTACCGGATTGCCATGGGCAAGCCCGGCCTTCCCGGTCATTATGGCGAGCACAGGC
>PWPZ01000261.1 GCA_003556985.1 Bacteroidota bacterium | reverse complement strand
TCTGGAGCAGATTTTAAGAGATGATGAAAAAGTTTACCGGCACGAGCTTTCAGCCGTAGAACCCGGTCTTGCCCTTGGTTTAACCAAAAACGGGCTCCCCGGTTACATCATTGACGAAGATACCATGAACCGGCTCATTCATGGCATAATAGCATGCCCTAACGGAGTAATCAGAATGAGTAATTCAATGCCGGGACTGGTTGAGACTTCAACAAATCTTGCACGCGTAGAATCAACCCGGGAAACAATAAATTTACAATGCCTCCTGCGAAGCTCGGTAGACAGCGCAAAAGATGATCTTGCCGGAATCATGGAGTCGGTATTTACACTTGCCGGTGCCACCATTGAATTCGACGGCGACTATCCGGGATGGAAACCGGATATGGATTCTGAAATATTGAAGGTAATGAAGAAGGTTTACGAACAAAACTTTGGTAAGCCTCCTGTTATAAGTGCAATGCATGCCGGACTGGAATGCGGACTGATAGGTGGAACCTATCCGGAACTTGATATGATCTCGTTCGGACCAACAATACGGTATCCCCATTCACCCGACGAAAAGGTTCATATTGAATCGGTCAGTAAATTTTGGGATTTTCTTGTTGAAACGCTGAAGAATATACCCCTCAGATCATCCTGAGCTTTTTAAATCAGGGCTGAACTGCCCTGAATCGGCACACTCGAAATGTAAAACTCCGGCGCATGTAAAAGCACCGGAGTCTTTTATTATTCGGTATTATTATATTATCTCCTGTCAGGCAAGCAGTGAAACCTTCCTGATCACCGGTCAGACCTTGTGTCTGGGCTCATCGGAAACCGAAAGCCGCTTGCGCCCCTTTGCGCGCCGGGATGCCAGAACACGTTGCCCGTTGGCGGTTGCCATTCTTTCACGAAAACCGTGTTTATTCTTTCTTTTTCTCTTTGATGGTTGAAATGTCCTTTTCATCGTAAACTATATTATTATATTTATAAATAACGGGCCTTCAAGTCAGGTGTGCAAAATTACTATTTTTTTGTTATTTGCAAAAATCCGCCGGATTAATTCGGCAAATAGTTTTAGTGGGAAAGCCGCGGGTTGAATACCCCGGTTACCCGGGACCCAAATGTATAAGACAATCCCACATTGGCTGAAAATTCATAGGAAGAAGCTCTGCGGCGCTGTTCAAGAAGAATTTCTTCCAGTGACAGATCTGCTTTTGGAATTGCAACGAGATCGTTTATCAAATTAAAACTCGCTGACAGGTTGAGAGCCAGTCCCTCAACAATCCTGAGATTTAATACTCCGGATAATTCAGTCCGGTTAGACCGGAAATCATGAAAATGATGAAAACCCGTCAATCCGGCCCTGATATTTCCCCAGGGCTGACGAAAATCGGCCGACAATACAAGGGCCTGTCCGTAAAGAAATTCTTCAGTCTTATCAAAGATGGTCTCTTCAACATAATCATAATAGCCCAGTCCGAACCTCCATGCAAGGGTAATCGAGCGTCTGGTGGCCTCCCGATAGGGAAAGAGGCTGTATTCAATGGCAGGTGAAATTTCTCCGCTGAAATTAAGGTTATGAAATGTACTGATGAAAATGTCGCCAAAAGCGCCAACTCCCCAGTGATCACCTAAACTTATAATATGATAACTGTCGAATCCTCCCCGTACCGAGGTTGAAGTAATGGTGGTGTCCCCTGTTATAAAGTTCCGTTCATAATAATTCCCGTAAGGACGAAGCCGGGTCTTTCGTTCGGCTGTTATTCTGTCGGCAAATATCCCGTATCTTAAATGAAGTGAATTGCGGGTCTCCTCCCTGCTGTAGCTTCCGCCGCCATATGATTCTATTATCCAGTAATTCCAGGGATCCCTCACAGGTTCGGCTTTCGCCGTAATTTCCGGCCCTGGTGCTAAATATTCAATGACCATCCGGTCAGAGATAGATGCTGCTCCAATAAATGGGGCAAGTCCCATTTTTATTTTACGGGTATATCCCCTCCTGGTCTGATCAAAAGTGTCGGATGCCGGGGCCCAGTAACTAAGCTGATAGTCCTTATCCTGATAAATGCCGCGGCCAATAAATGAAATAGTATAAGTAGACCCGGCAGCACCGGCAGGATGAATTGACATTATAATATGAATATCTGCCTGGGCCCTGTCTCTTACATATTCAACCACCGGAATTTCCTGCCGGATAAAATCGGCATCGGCCTGTCCCGGCAAATCCAGAAATACGCTCAGACTGTTTCCGGCATCCTGGTTGCCTGCATTAATAACACTGGAGTTGCCGATAATTATAACTGCAAGCATTACAAAAAATAAAACCCGGGCTTTCGGACTAATTTCCACTGTCAATGTCATTTATTCATAATCTTGGTAACAAATTCCTGATAAGATTGCAAAATTACGAAATCAGCCCGTCTGCACAGGTTAAAAAAAGTTAAAGAAGCGAAACTTTCCAATCAGTTTAAAAATGGTAAAGCAACAAACTTCATACAAATTTCGTCAGCCGGCTGCCTCATGTTATGCTTATTAAAGCAATAGATGAAGCCATTGGCGGCTTAAAAGCGTGATTGAATATCTTTATTATTTCTTCAGTTTACAGAATTTTTTTATATAACAAGGCGGGAATTATTTGTTATTTTTGCAGCACAACCCAATTACAAATCAGAATTCATGTATATGAGATTAATAGGAGGTTATATGGCTGCAGTAATATTGCTGTTCGGCACAACAATATTTCACGAAACTGTTAAGGCTCAGGATCAGCGCATTGTCAGTTCTCTGGAGATCATCGATATTGAAACCGGCCAAAGGGAAACTGTACATCAGGACACCAGCCATTTTGAAGCCCCGAACTGGTCGCCCGACGGCACAACCCTCTTTTTCAACAGCGGGGGATATATTTACAGAATACCGGTTGAAGGGGGTGAACCGGAAAGGCTGTATACCGGCTTTGCCAACCGCAACAACAACGATCATGTTCTGTCGCCCGGAGGCACCCATATGGCAATAAGCCACCACAGCTCTGATGACGGGGGAGCCTCAATAATATATATTGTCAATATAAACGGCGGAGAGCCTGTAAGAATAACCTCCAAGGGCCCCTCCTACCTGCACGGCTGGTCGCCCGATGGTGGAGAAATTGCATATTGCGCGCTCAGAAACGGCCAGTATGATATATACGTCAAATCCATAAAAGAGGGACCGGAAGTTCAGCTTACAAACACCACATCACACGAAGACGGTCCGGATTACAGTCCCTGCGGCAACTATATATGGTTTAATTCCGACCGTTCGGGCACTATGCAAATATGGAGAATGGACAAGGATGGAAGCAACCCCGTTCAGAAGACTTTTGATGAATATAATGACTGGTTCCCCCATCCATCGCCCGATGGCAGGCATATAGCCCTGCTTTCATACGACAAGGGAGTAGAGGGCCATCCTGCAAACAAGGATGTGTGGCTGCGATTAATCCCTGCCGAAGGTGGAGAACCCGTGATGCTTACCAGGCTTTTCGGCGGACAGGGTACTATAAATGTTCCTTCCTGGGCCCCCGACAGCAAAAGGTTTGCCTTTGTAAGCTATGAGCTTGTGGACTGATCAGATTAATTCTCAGTAAATTATTCAGATTATTTCTAGGGAATATCTCCGCCAGTTCTATCTTGCCCTGCCGGTTGCAGAACACTCACGCCCTTATGCCACAATCATTAACCCGTACGGAAAATTCCCCTGGTCCTTAATACTTTAACCCGGCATTTTCCGGGCAGGCAAAAAAACTATTTTCTTTGTGCGAAAATAATCTTCTTTGAAGAAGTCGGCTATGTCGTATATTTTAACCCGGTCTTCCCATGCAGCCAGTTCTCCGCTGAGGTCTCCTCCTTTCAGACTGTATAGACCGTGATCCTTCCTGACCCCTTTTCCCGGCTCTATTTTCCCGGCCGATAGTTCAACGAGGTCAGAAAATGAAGCGACCGCACGGCTGAAAATATAATTGCAAGTGCCCCGGTAATCTTCGGCCCGGGCGTGCACCGGACTGATATTGGCAAGAGAAAGGTCTTTTACAATGTTTTCAACCACCCTGATCTTCTTCCCCCTGGCATCAATAAGGGTAAAACGGACATCTGGGTTCAGTATGGCAAGTGGAATTCCCGGAAAGCCTCCGCCTGTTCCTATATCCAGAGCAACTTCGCCGCTCTGGAAATTGATTACCCTTGCAAGGCTCAGCGAGTGCAATATATGGTTTATATAAAGATTGGACAGATCTCTTCTGGATATAACATTGATCTTTTCATTCCAGAAAGTATAAAGTTCCTGAAGCCGTCTGAACTGCCGGTCAGCAACGGGATCTATACCGGGAAAGTAATCATGGATGATACCCACCCCCAAAATTGTCAGAATTTATGATTTGTAGTGCTGAAAACATTGGAAAGAAGGTCCCTGGCCCTGAACAGCTGGGCCTTGACCGTGCCTATGGGAAGATTAAGTTCCTGGGCAATTTCATCATAGGAATATTCCTTAAAATACCTCAATTCGATCAGCTTTCTGTATCTGGGTTTAAGCTTTGATACAATTTCCTGCATCATCTTCATTTTTTGCTGATTGATCAGTGTTTCCTCAGGATCCAGATTGCCGCACTGGATACTGTGAGAAGGATCGTCCTGGTCGTCGGACTGGTTTTCAAATGAGAAAGGGGCGCTTTTTTTCTTGCGCATAAAATCAATGCAATTGTTGGTGGCAATTTTGAACAGCCAGGTGCTGAAGGCAAAATTAGGGGCATACTGATTTATGCTCTTAAATGCTTTTCCGAAGGCTTCGATTGTCAGATCTTCCGCATCGCTGGGATTATTGACCATTTTCAGCAACATAAAATATATTGCATCGCGATAACGTTCGAGCAGTTCGGCATATGCCTGCTGGTTGCCATCTATTGCTTCTAATACCAACTCATAATCATACTGGGCCTTATCAGAAAGATTCGGACTTATCTCCATCTATTTCTTTTTTGAAATGTTAAATTACTTGCAACACACAAGAAATTTAGCAGTAATATACCGACATCAAACAATGGCGAAAATACTAATAAATTCTTTTCATTCAAACGGTTCATTCCTTTATTTAAAATAATAATTGCCGGAATAAGACGGATAAGGAATAACGCCGCTACAAAGGGTAAAAATATCTTATTAATAATAAGAAGCAAAAAAGAAACATAAAACACCAACCTGCTTCCATTTTCCAGTCCGAGCCAGAACGGTGAAGCCCCCTTATAGTGCAATCCGGTGGTAAGATGTCTTTTCTTTTGCATGATCCACTCTTTCCAGGTTTTCCCGGGTATGGAAATTGTATGGGCTGAGGGATTGAATTCAACGGAGGTATTGTTTTTGTTGGCCACCTCATTCACAAAAAGATCATCATCCCCGGATTCAAGCTTGAGATGAGAAGCAAATCCCCGGTTGCTGAAAAAAAGCGGGCGCCTGTATGCAAGATTTCTTCCTACACCCATATAGGGAAGCCCGGCCAGGGCAAAAGAAAAATATTGCAGCGCGATAAAAAAAGTATCGTATCTTATTAGCTTGTTAAGAAACCCCCTTTCCCTTTCATAGCCGCCGTATCCGAGCACAATTTCCCTGGGCGGTATAAAATGTTTTTGCATATGCGAAATCCAGTGGGGGCTTGCCGGCCGGCAATCGGCATCGGTAAGCAAGACCCATTCGAAAGCTGCAGCCTTCATCCCGATCGAAAGTGCAAGCTTTTTGCCATGACTGAATCTGGGATCTTTGGTTATTTTAGTATACTTCAGATTCTTAAATTCATTTTTCATCCGGGTCAGCACCTCTTCGGTATTATCGTCAGAACAATCATTTACCACAATCACTTCATAATCGGGATAATCCTGCTTCAGGATAAGGGGAAGGTTTTTTTCAAGGTTTTCTGCTTCATCTCTGGCACAAATAATTACCGATACAGGCTGTCCTGACGGCGTGACTGCCTGTGTGCTTTTATGAAGAACTACCCTCAGGTAGAAATACAGGTAATAAAACATCTGCACAAGGAAGGCTGCAAGGAATATTCCGGAAGTTATTATCCAGAAAAGGCTGGCTTGATCAAATTGAAAATTCACATTTGGTTTTTAAAGGAACTGCAATTTTATTAAAGTTTTTGTATTTTATCAAATCTCCTCTAAAGAATGACCCGGCAAACGGCCTTCCGGATTATCTTAACAATTGATTATCTTTGGCAATCAATTTTAAAACAGCTATAATGTTTTTCAAGGTTACGGGAAGAGACCGGACTTCCGGGGCAAGAACAGGGATGATAGCAACCGATAGCGGTACTATACGCACCCCTGTATTCATGCCGGTGGGAACTGCCGGAAGCGTAAAAGGGATAAGCAGGCACGAACTGGAAAGCAGGATAAGGGCAGATATAATTCTTGCAAACACCTATCACCTGTATCTCCGTCCGGGAATGGAAACCATATCGGGAGCCGGGGGACTTCATAAATTTATCGGATGGGAAAGACCCCTGCTTACCGACAGTGGAGGCTACCAGGTATTTTCCCTGTCAGAAAACAGGAAGCTGAAAGAAGAGGGAGCCGTTTTCAAATCCCATATAGACGGTTCAACCCATATATTCACCCCCGAAAATGTCATAGATATTCAGCGTACCATAGGGGCCGACATCATAATGGCCTTTGATGAATGCACCCCATGGCCATGCGAATATAAATACGCTCTTCATTCAATGGATCTTACTCACAGATGGCTGAAACGGGGCTGGGAAAGATACCGGGAAACCGATCCTTTATACGGAAAGCACCAATTCCTGTTTCCAATCGTACAGGGAAGCGTTTATAAGGATCTCAGAATCAGGTCTGCTGAATTCATCAGCAGCTTTGAAGCTGCCGGTAATGCGATAGGCGGACTCTCGGTAGGTGAACCGGCAGAGCTCATGTATGAAATGGTTCAGGAAGTGAACCGGATATTGCCGGAATCTGCGCCCCGGTATCTTATGGGGGTGGGGACACCCGCAAATCTGCTTGAATGCATCGCACTGGGTACCGACATGTTCGATTGTGTAATGCCTACAAGAAACGGCAGAAACGGAAACCTGTTTACACTTGAAGGTATTATTAACATAAAAAATCTTAAATGGAAAAATGACTTCTCTCCTGTCGATCCTCTTGGAACAACAAGCACAGGCACACAATATTCCAGGGCATATTTACGTCATTTAATCGTCTCCGGTGAAATGCTGGGATCGGTTATTGCAAGCATGCATAACCTGGAGTTTTATATCTGGTTAATGAACAGGGCAAGAGAAGAAATTGAAAGCGGAAGCTTTAATACCTGGAAGAACTCAGTAATGCCGGGGTTAATCAGAAAGTTATGAATTGTAAACAAGCTGCCAGGCCATACAGAACAATATGAATAAGATCGGACTGAAAAAACTGGACCTCTATATAATAAAAAAATTCCTGGGGACATTTTTTTATTCAATACTGCTTATTGTCAGTATTGCTGTGATCTTCGACCTGGCAGAAAAGCTTGATAATTTCATGGACCGGGAAGCCCCTCTCAGGGCTATTGTTTTTGACTATTATCTGAATTTCATCCCCTATTTTGCCGTCCTGTTCAGTCCCCTCTTCACCTTTATCTCGGTCATCTATTTCACCTCCAAGATGGCTTACAATTCCGAGATAATTGCCATCCTCAGCAATGGAATAAGCTTCAGGCGGCTTCTCCGCCCTTATTTAATTTCAGCCGCCATAATTGCAGCATTTTCATTCCTGCTGAGCGACCTTGTTCTGCCAGTATCAAATGAGAAGAGACTTGATTTTGAAGAAAGGTACTACAGGAGCCAGCCTGCCAGGGCAAATGTGCGGAATGTCCATAAGCAGATACTTCCGGGAGTATATATTTATTTTTCATCTTTCAGTCACTCATCCAATATAGCCTATTACTTTTCTATTGAAGAGTTCGACGGGAACAGGCTGGTTTCAAAGACAACATCCGATTATGCAAGCTATGACACCACTTCAAATAAATGGACGCTCAGGCAGTATGTGACCCGCCATTATAATCCCGACGGTCAGAGAATTGACCGGGGCATAAGCATTGATACCACACTTAACCTGCATCCCTCGGAATTCAATCGCCGGGAAAGCATTGTTGAAACAATGAGCCTCCGGCAGATTGATGAATTCATTGAACAGCAGCGAATGCAGGGAGCAGACAATATTGATTTTTACCTCATTGAACGGTACAGCCGTATATCTTTTCCGTTCTCGACATTTATTCTTACCCTTATAGGCATGTCTTTGTCGTCGAGGAAAGTGCGTGAGGGCACCGGTTTTCATATAGGACTGGGCTTACTGCTCAGTTTTTCATATATCCTGTTCATGCGCTTTACTACCATGTTTGCTGTTAGCGGACTATTGAGTCCGCCGGTAGCTGTCTGGCTTCCCAATATTATATATGCGGTAATTGCTTATTTAATTTACAGGTTTACGCCCAAGTAAGTATATTTGCACCTTCAATGGTGCTTACAAAAGATTAAACCAATCGGCAAAAATTGAAAACCAGTCCACCAGCCGAATTATTTTTTACTTCTTTTCAATTAATATTCAGACAACTAATCATTACTATAATCACATATCCAAATGAAAATTTTTTTAATATATTTTGATTTTGTAATGTTGTACTCTAAATTTCAGGAGTAAAATACACTATCTTCACTAATTGAAAAGACTCACTTATTGAGAAGACCGTTAAACAATTGTACATTAAATTAACCTAATATTTTATCTATGGGATTAAAACGGAAAATCCTTGAATTACACAAAAAAAGGGAAGAGGTTCTGAAAGGCGGAGGCGATAAAGCTATTGAAAAACAGACCGCCATGGGCAAAATGACTGCCCGTGAGCGGATAATCTCTTTATGCGATACCGATTCATTCCATGAATATGACCTGTTCGTCGAACACGAGGCAAAAGATTTTGATATGGATAAAAAGATCCTCCACGGCGACGGGGTAATAATAGGCACGGGAACAATACACGGTGCACCCGTATGTATTTTTGCACAGGATTTCACTGTTGCCGGAGGTTCACTGGGCTTGATGCACGCACGGAAAATAACCAAAATAATGGACCACGCACTTAAGATGAAAGTTCCATTAATAGGGATCAATGATTCGGGAGGCGCAAGGATTCAGGAAGGTGTGAATTCACTGGCAGGCTATGGCGAGATATTTTTCAGGAACACCCTGTCGTCGGGTGTTATTCCCCAGATTTCGGTTATTTTGGGGCCTTGCGCCGGAGGTGCTGTTTATTCCCCGGCCCTGACCGACTTTGTTTTCGTGGTTGATAAGATATCAAAGATGTTTATAACAGGCCCGGAAGTGATAAAGACCGTGCTTGGAGAGGAGATATCCATGGAGGATCTCGGAGGCGGAAGGGTGCACAGCTAGATAACGGGTAACGCCCATTTCTTCTCAAAAAGCGAAGCCGAATGCTTTGACCAGATAAAAAAACTGGTCTCCTTCATTCCAAGAAACAATATGGAAAAAGCTTTGAAATCCGAACCCAAAGAACCAAAACCCGAATACAGGATTTCAGAAATAGTGCCCGGAGATCCCAAGCAGCCCTATGATGTAAGAGATGTCATAAAAGCTATCGTTGATGACTCCGATTTCTTTGAAATACAGGAACTATGGGCATCAAATATGGTGATCGGATTTGGACGGATGAACGGTGATACTATAGGGTTTGTTGCCAATCAGCCGCTGGTGCTGGCGGGAGTCC
>PWPZ01000078.1 GCA_003556985.1 Bacteroidota bacterium | reverse complement strand
AGTCCCACCTGATAAATCTTGATTACCTTATGGGAGGGATGGGTAAGTTTTTTGGTAAGCTCCCCGTCGTTGGTAAACAACAACAGTCCGGTAGTTTGCCTGTCGAGCCGGCCTACTGGATAAATTCTCTCCCGGCAGGAATTCCTTACCAGCTCCATGACTGTACGCTTGGCATAGGGATCGTCAACAGTTGTAATATAATCCTTAGGTTTGTTTAGCAGTATATAAATCTTTTTCTCGGGATCAAGCTTCCTGCCTTTAAACCTAACTGTATCTGAATAGGTGACTTTAGTGCCAAGCTCCTTCACCACCCGGTCATTTACTGTTATATGGCCGCCAAGAATAAAATCATCGGCCTCCCTACGGGAGCAAACACCCGAATTGGCTATATAGCGGTTAAGCCTGACCGTTTTGGGTTCATGGGATTTTTTATCCGGCTGCCTTCCTATTTCCTTGCTTTTAAATGTTTTCAGCCCTTTTTCTTTAAGGGAGCCGGGTTTGGAAGCAGCCGGCTTTTCCCGTCTGAACTTTTCAAAGGGATGTTCTTTGTCTTGACTTTTGCCGGAGCGACTGCTTGCGGTATCGGATCCTTTTCCCTGATACCTGCTGCGGGAATCGGAACCTTTCCCGGAATGCCGACGTCCGGTTGCCTTATCGGTCTTCTTATACCTGCTGCCGGTTGCCCTGTCTTCCCCTGTGCGTCTGCTGCCGGAGTCGAATTCTCTTTCCGGTCGACTACTGCCGGTGCCAGTTTTATTTTTCGGGTGGCCACCTTCGGTATCGGAACCTTTTCGCGCATACTTGCTGACTGACCCTTTTTCCGGTCGACTGCGGCCGGTGGATGATCCTTTTCCCGCAGACCTGCTGACTGACCCTTTTTCCGGTCGACTGCGGCCGGTGCCCCGGGCAACATTTTTTTCTCCCCTGCTTTCTTTATTCTTTTCCTGCATTGATTAATTTATTGTATGTTGATGAGTCCGAAGTAACCTTTACCTTCAAATATGCAAAGTTAATATTTTTAGCGCCATAACGGGAATTATGCAGCAGCCATAATTAAACGTGATCTCCGGGAACTTCCCTCTTTTTAGAATAGCGAACGGTTTTTTAATGTAATTGATATAACTTCACGTTTCAAAAAAACATAAACCATATTACTATGACTTTAATAAAATCCATTTCAGGTATCCGTGGCACTATAGGCCACAATCCGGGCGAAGGTCTGACCCCGCCCGATATTGTGAAATTCACTTCTGCATATGCTTTGTGGATTAAAAAACAAAAGAAAAAGGAAAATTACAGGATAATCATTGGCCGTGATGCAAGAATTTCCGGGCAAATGGTGAACCAATTAGTCTGCGGCACACTAATGGGTATGGGAATGGATGTGACCGATCTGGGACCGGCATCAACTCCCACAGTGGAAATGGCTGTTACGGATGAAAAAGCCGATGGAGGGATCATTTTAACGGCAAGCCATAATCCGGCCGAATGGAATGCACTCAAGCTGCTGAACCGAAAAGGTGAGTTTCTTTCTGCAGAAGACGGTGAGAAGCTTCTTGAAATTGCAGAAAAAGGAGAATTCCGGTATTCTGAAGCATCCGGACTTGGTCAGTACAGCACCGGATCAGGATTTGACGATAAGCATATCCTGGCTGTTACCGAATTACCGCTTGTCAACCTGGAGGCGATTAAAAAAAGAAATTTCAGAATAGTTATCGACTGTGTAAATTCAGTGGGAGGAATAATATTGCCCGCACTACTGAAGGCGCTGGGGGTAGATGAAGTTATCAGGATAAATTGTGTGCCCGATGGCATATTTGCCCACAATCCCGAACCATTGCCGGAAAATCTCACAGAGCTATCCCGGAGCGTAGTCGAAAACAAGGCAGACCTTGGTTTTGCAGTTGATCCTGATGTTGACAGGCTTGCCATAGTGAATGAAGACGGCAGTATGTTCGGCGAGGAGTACACCCTGGTGGCAGTTGCCGATTATGTACTGAAGCATAATCCGGGGAACACCGTTTCCAATCTTTCTTCCACCAAAGCCCTCAAGGAAATAACTGAAAAATATGGCGCTATCTATTATGCCTCGGCGGTGGGAGAAGTCAATGTGGTTAACGAAATGAAACTTGCCGGTGCTGTCATAGGTGGTGAAGGAAACGGGGGCGTAATATACCCGGATCTTCATTACGGACGTGATGCGCTGGTTGGCATAGCCCTGTTCCTGTCGCATCTGGCTGATGAAGGACTGAAATGCAGTGAACTCAGGAAAAAATATCCCGGTTATCACATGTCAAAAAACAAAATACAACTCTCGCCTGAGACTGATACTTCCAGTATCCTGGAAGAGATGAAAAAGGAGTATTCCAACGTGACAGATATTGACGGTGTAAGGATAGATTTTCCCGATGGCTGGGTTCACCTGCGAAAATCCAATACCGAACCGATAATAAGAATATATTCGGAAGGAGAAAACAGGGAAAAAGCGGAAAGTCTTGCCTCAAATATCATCGACAAGATAAAAGCCCGCCTTCCCGGTAAGGCGGATAAGGACATCTGAGTGAAGATGCACGAAAAAAAAGCTCCCCCCATTAAACTTTTACATAAATTATCGGTCAAAACAGACAAACAACAGGTTATCCAAAATGGCCAGGCTGTTATAAAGGTAATCTTCTGGTAATTGTCGTTAAAAAACGTTAACCTGAAGGCAGAGGCGGTTAATTTTTGTTTTCTTTGGAGTACCATTGATACAGAACCCGGCAACATAACCGTTTTTAATTAATAGAAAACCCAGCGGCGATAGCACATGTTGTTTTAAGGATCAATTACCAACTATCTGACAATAAAAAATAACTGATGAAAAGAAGTTCAATAATTACCGGCATTGTAATCGGGAGCCTTGTTCTGGGCATCATTATATATGCCCTGGCGGGAGAACAAGATAATATTGCCATGCTTGAAGTTCCTGTAACGAGGGGGAATTTTGAAGTTCTGGTCACCGTGACCGGAGAGCTTCAGGCAGAAAATTCCGAACAGATCACCGGTCCGCAGGAGCTGCGAAGCAGAAATTTGCGGATAGGGAATATACGAATCCAGGATCTTATACCCGAGGGTACTGTGGTCGATTCCGGCGAATATGTGGCTTTGCTGGACCGCTCCGAATCGGACAATGCGCTGAAGGATATGGAGGATGCCCTTGAAAGGGCTGAAGCACAGTATACAAGAACCCAGCTCGACACCACCATCACCCTGAGCAACCTCAGGGATGATCTTATAAACCTTGAGTACACGGTAGAAGAAAGAAGGCTTACCCTGGAGCAGTCCCAATTCGAACCTCCGGCAACCATCAGGCAGGCGGAGATCAACCTCGACAGGGCAGAAAGAGGGCTGGAACAGGCAAAACAGAATTACCGGCTGAGAATCCAGCAGGCAAATGAAGATATGAACGAGGCAGCCATTAACCTTGCCCAGCAAAGACGCCGGTACCAGGAAATGGTTGATGTGCTTGAAAAATTCACCATACGGGCCCCGAAATCGGGTATGGTTATATATCACAGGGAGTGGAACGGGCAGCGGCGGACTGTCGGCTCAACCATCAGTCCCTGGGATCTTACCGTGGCAACCCTTCCCGACCTTTCCTCAATGCTTTCCAGAACATATGTGAACGAGATTGATGTAAGCAGGATAAAAGCCGGACAACAGGTAAGGATAGGAGTTAATGCATTTCCTGAAAGGCGGTATTCGGGTGAAATCCTCCAGGTTGCAAATGTCGGCGAGCAGATGCCCAATACCGATGCAAAAGTTTTTGAAGTTCTCATAAGGATAAATGAGTATGACCCTATATTGCGTCCTGCAATGACTACCAGCAATGTAATAATTACAGATACATTCGATGATGTGTTGTTTGTTCCTTTGGAAGCCATTAATCTCACCGATAGTATCCCCTATGTTTACAGGAAAAACGGAACCAGGCAGATCGTCGTTCTGGGCGGATCAAATGACAATCATGTTGTTGTGGAGCACGGACTTGAGGAGAATGAGCGTATCTTTCTGACCGTACCCGAAAATCCTGACAGGTTCAGACTTACCGGGGAAGAGCTAATAGCCGTCATTGAAGAAAAGAAAGAGCAGGAAAAAGCCGAAGAGGCATCCCGGAGAGAAGAAGAAGAAAGAGTTCTCAGGGAAAGGGAGGAAAGGATGCGGCAAAGACGCGACCAGGCAGATGAACAGCAAATGCCGCGTCCTGCAAACAGGTAAAAATGAAATTATGAGAAAGTATTTTCACGATGTGGTAATTGCCATGGAGTCGATCATGGCAAACAAACTGAAATCTGTTCTCACCGCTCTGGGGATTATTTTCGGGGTGGCGTCGGTGATCAGTATGCTGGCCATAGGTAACGGAGCCCAGCAGGAGATCCTTGAGCAGATAAAAATGGTTGGAGTAAACAATATATTGATCTCCCCCATTGTAGAAGAATCCGGAAATCAGAATGAGGAAAACGGAAACGGTCCACAGCAGCGGGCAAAATTCAGCAGGGGGCTCAGTCTGCTGGATGCAGAAGCCATACAGACCACCATCCCCTCGGTGGTCAGTGTTAGTCCGGAGATTGCCCTCAACTCTCATGCGGTGTACGGAGGAAAAAGAGAAGCCGCAAAGCTTATAGGTGTTTCGAGCGATTATTTTGACCTTTTCAATCTTCCGCTTGAATCGGGAACCGTATTTAACAGCCATCAGGAGGAGAACGGTCTGGCAGTGGCCGTTATCGGTGCAAATATTAAGTCAAGGTTTTTTCCCGATGTTAATCCGATTGGCCAGTATATAAAATTCGGTCATGTCTGGCTCCAGATTGTGGGAGTGATAGAGAGAAGCAACGTGTCGGTTTCTGCCTTTGAAAATGTCGGAATAAATGTTTATAACGACAACATATACGTTCCCGTAAAAACCATGCTGATGAGGTACCAGAACCGGGGCATACTAAGAATCGAATCGGCAGGCTCAGGCATAAGTGCCGGGGGAGGCAGGGGGTTCTGGCGGATGAGAAGCATGATCAGCACAAACCCCGGCCAGAACACTTCATCAAATTACCACCAGCTCGACAAGATCGTGGTACAGGTAACCGAAACAGAACAGCTGTCTCCCACTGCCGAACTTATTGGTCGCATGTTACTGAGGCGCCATTCCGAAGTAAAGGACTTTGAAGTTACAGTGCCTGAGCTTCTTCTCAAACAACAGCAACGCACAAGGGAGATATTCAACATAGTTCTTGGAGCGATAGCAAGCATTTCACTTATAGTAGGTGGCATAGGGATCATGAATATTATGTTTGCCTCCGTAATGGAAAGGATCAAGGAAATCGGCACAAGACAGGCCATAGGCGCCACCAGGGTTGACATCATAGTCCAGTTCCTCTCAGAAGCGGTGCTTATAAGTGTGTCCGGCGGACTAATTGGTGTTATTCTGGGTATTATATTGTCTCACCTGATAACTCACTTTGCCGACATTTCAACCATTGTTTCCTTTTCATCGGTGCTGATAGCATTTTTTGTTTCTGCCTCGGTGGGCGTTATATTTGGCTATTCACCGGCCAAAAGGGCAGCAGAAAAAGATCCCATTGAATCGCTCCGGTATGAATAGACTAAAGCACCTCACCAGGAAAACCTAATCATTCACCTTAAATATCACCAAACCAGATGCAAAAATATAAACTGGCTGTCATAGGGCTGATAATTTTTATGTCATTATCAAATCTGCCTTTAGCAAAAGGCCAGAACGGGCAGCGCATCATGAACCTAAACCTTGAAGAAGTAATTGAAATTGCCAGAGACCAGTCGCCTCAATCCATCCTTGCACAACACAGGTTCAGGGCCAGCTACTGGCAAAACCGGTCTTACCGGGCAGAGTTTTTACCCAGCCTGAATCTCAGTGGAACCCTTCCTAATTTCAGGCGGGATATAGAGCCCTATACAGACCCCGATGGGAGCCAGCGGTTTATTGAGAGGAATGTTGTCAATTCCCTTGCCCGGTTATCCCTGAACCAGAATATCGGACTAACCGGTGGACAGATATTTATGTACTCAGAGCTTGAGAGGATTGACAATCTAGATCAGGGCGAATTTTCCTACAGAACCATCCCGGCAACGATAGGATTTAACCAGTCCCTTTCCGGCTATAATGCCTATCGCTGGCAACGCAGGATAGAACCCCTCCGTTTTGAAGAAGCAAAAAGAACCTATGTAAGTGCCATTGAAAATGTTTCACTCCGGGCAGTCAATCTTTTTTTCGACCTGGCTCTTGCCCAGGTGAACCTGGAAATAGCACAGCTAAACTACTCCAACACCGACACTCTTTACCGGATTGCACAGGGGCGGTATAACATAGGGACAATACCGGAAAACCAGTTGCTGCAAATGGAATTAAGTTATCTCAATGCAGGTACAGCCCTTAATGAAGCCACTCTTGATCTGGAAGTACGAAAATTCAGGCTCCGGTCATTTCTCGGATATAATGAAACCGTTGATATAGAGCTTGAAATTGAACCCGAAGTACCGGTTTTCAGACCTGATATGGACCGGGCCCTGCAGGAAGCGCTTAACAATAATCCTGAAGTACTTCAATATGAGCGGCAACTTATCGAGGCCGAAAGGGACGTGGCAAGGGCAAGAGCCGAAATGGGATTTAATGCCGATCTTTTTGCCTCGTACGGACTTTCAGCCAGCGATCCCGCCCTGGCTCATGCATACAGGGATCCCCAGGTAGCCCAGAGATTGCAGGTCGGACTTAATATCCCTCTGGTGGATTGGGGCCTGGGCCGGGGAAGGCACAGGATGGCCCAGTCGAGCCAGGAGGTTATCCGGACCCAGATTGACCAGGCATGGATTGATTTTGAACAAAACGTTTATCTGGAAGTTATGCAGTTCACCATGCAGTACGATCAGCTTGAAATTGCAATGAAAGCCGATGAAATAGCCAGGCAAAGATTTGATGTTACCAGAGAACGGTTCCTTATAGGAAGGATTGATGTACGCGACCTGAATGATGCAATCAGGGAACAGGATATTGCCAGGAGAGGATATATTTCTGCACTCCGCACTTTCTGGCAGTATTACTATAACCTGCGCCGGCTTACCCTTTATGATTTTGAAGAAGACCATCCGCTTACCGAAGATTTCGATGAGCTGATCCTCTGAAACACGCCGAACTAACAGAATAAATCTTTCATAGTCAGTCAGGCAATTATTTGCCTGTTAAATATGCCGTATCGTTTTTTTTTTATAATTTACATTCCTTATTAAAAAAACGATATTGATATATAAATAAATTACTAATTATGAAAATAACCGTAATTGGAGCAGGTAATGTGGGTGCAACTTGTGCAAATGTAATTGCCCACAAGGCTTTGGCGAACCAGATAGTCCTGGTCGATATAAAGCCCGGCCTTGCCGAGGGGAAAGCCCTGGATATGTGGCAGACGGCGCCGGTCAATATTTTCGACACCAGGATTACCGGGGTTACCAACGATTATACTGCAACCAAAGGCTCCCAGATCATTGTAATTACATCGGGAATAACCAGAAAGCCGGGTATGACCCGCGACGAGCTTATCGCCACCAATGCAAAAATAGTCAAGGAAGTCACCGAAAAGGCGGTCAAATATTCACCCGATGCTGTTATAATCGTGGTTTCCAACCCCCTGGACGTTATGACCTATGCTGCATATCGCTCAGCCAACAAGCATCACAGCAAGGTATTCGGGATGGCGGGCATACTTGATGCTGCAAGATACAAATCTTTTATCGCCGAATTTCTCAACACCTCGCCGCGCGATGTTCAGGCCCTGCTTCTTGGCGGACATGGAGACACAATGGTTCCCCTGCCCCGCTATACATCCGTTTCGGGCATCCCGGTTTCCCAGCTCGTTAACCAGGAGGAAATTGACAGGATTGTCCAGAAAACAAGGCAGGGTGGCGGCGATCTTGTAAAACTGATAGGCACCTCTGCATGGTATGCACCCGGAGCAGCAGTTGCACTGATGGTGGAGGCAATTGTACACGATCAGCACCGGATCTTTTCAATTTGTGCATACGTTAACGGAGAATATGGCATTAAGGACATCTACCTTGGCGTTCCGGTAAAGCTCGGAAGAGTTGGTGTGGAGGAGGTCATAGAGATAGAACTGGATAAGGATGAAAGAAAGCTTTTACATGATTCGGCCTGTGCTGTAAGGAAATTAAATAATATCCTTGACGATATGAATCTTTTTTAAATCCATGTCCTGACTATCTGCTAAGGAAGCACGGCATTGACCGGAAAGGTTTTGACGAGATGAATCTTTATTAAATCCATATCCTGACCAGATTAACGGGATCACACCAACCGGCAGGGAAATTATTGTCTTAAATATTTCCCGGTTGCCCTTTTAGTTTACATCCTGCTGATACCCCTGACGGAAAGGATGTTTGTCAACCCTGCCCTCCCCTGGCATTAACCTTTTTTTTTGTTAAAAAAAGGTTCTCCGGCGTAATAAAATTTCGTTTGGCAAGTTTTAGCCGTAAGGTCAATTTGATTTGACTTCAATCTGCGGCGTTTACAAAAAATTATAATATATTTGCGCCACAATTTAAAAACTATAGACTTAACAAGAATCATAAACTACAAGAAATGCAAAACAAAGGAGCTATAAAGCTGCTGGCAATTGCTTTGGCACTGGTAACCATTTACCAGCTGTCTTTCACTTTTGTTACCCGCAGGGTGGAAAGGAATGCAGCGGCCTATGCAGCCGGGGATCCGGTCAGGGAACAAGCCTATCTGGATTCCATGATGAGAGAGAATGTTTATAATTTTCTGGGAATCCGTCAATACACCTACAGAGAAGCAAAGGAAAGAGAAATAAATCTGGGGCTTGACCTCAGGGGTGGAATGAACGTTACCCTTGAAATATCCTCCTATGAAATTATAAGGGCACTTTCAAATTACAGCGACGACCCCACCTTTGTTGAAGCGCTCAGCCGTGCCCGGGAGTTTCAGAAGACCAGCACTGAAGATTTTATAACCCTTTTCGGAAGAGCCTTTGAAGAAGTCGATCCGGATGCACGGATGGCGGCTGTTTTCAGTACGCCTGAACTGCGCGACAGGATAACATTTACTTCCACCAACCAGGAGGTTCTCAGTGTGATCCGCAATGAAGCCGACAGGGCGATTGACAACTCGTTCAATATCCTCCGCAGCAGGATCGACCGTTTCGGGGTCACCCAGCCCAATATTCAGAGGCTGGAGACCCATGGCCGCATTCTGGTGGAGCTGCCCGGAATAAGGGAGCCGGAAAGGGTCCGCTCCCTGTTACAGGGTACTGCGAACCTTGAGTTCTGGGAAACATACGAAAACCAGGAAATTTACCAGTACCTTGTTCAGGCAAATGAACGAATAAAGGAAATCGAAGAGGCGGAAAGGGCCCTGCAGAGGGAAGTTGAGCCGGAAGATGTTGTTCCCGTTCAACCCGAGCCGGCAGAAGAGTTGACTCCTGCCGACGAGTTGAGTCCTGAAGAAGAGTCACTTCTGGATCTCATGGATCCGGAAGCCGATGAAGAACTTACCCCTGATCAGTTCCTGGAAGACTATCCGCTTTTCAGCATACTGAACCCGATGACCGGTGCTGACGGACAGCTTATGGGGGGATCGGTGGTTGGCATTGCTGAATTCCGTGATACCGCGTTGGTAAACCATCTCCTGAATCTGCCCCAGGTACGCCAGCTTTTTCCGCGTGATGTTAAGTTCCTCTGGGGTGTCAAGTCCCCCCGGT
>PWPZ01000043.1 GCA_003556985.1 Bacteroidota bacterium | reverse complement strand
CAGCCACACTCAGAAGAAGATGAGGCAACCTTCTTTCCCGGGCCGTCCCGTTCCCTCCTTTTCCACACTAAGCTCAATGGCAGTGATAATTGGTATTGTAGTGGGAATAGGGATATTCCGGTTACCCCCGATAGTAGCTGCCAATTCGGCCGGCGAATTTCAGTTTATATTTTTCTGGGTTGCCGGGGGCTTTATTTCCCTTATGGGTGCCCTGTGTTATGCCGAGCTTTCTTCGGCCATGCCCGATGCAGGCGGTGAATACCATTTCCTCAGGAAAGCCTTCGGACCGGCCACCGGCTTTTTTCTTTCCTGGGGCAGGATGACGGTTATCCAAACCGGTTCTCTTGCCCTTGTTGCCTTTATTCTTGGTGATTATGCCTCGGTTATCCTTGATCTGGGCCGCTACAGTCCGGCGATCTATGCCGCCATAACGGTCATTGTTCTTACCGGGCTTAATATACTGGGCACTGTCCATTCGCGCCGGACCCAGAATATCCTTGCTTCGGTAATAGTGCTAACGCTGGTGACTATATCGGTTTCCGGGTTCATAATCTCACCGGGGGAAGGGTTTTCTGCGATAAATACAGGGAATAATGGCGGACCGGTTTTTTCGGGCGGTGCACCGGGCCTGGCCATGATCTTCGTGCTGCTCACTTACGGTGGCTGGAGCGAAGCGGCTTACCTTACCGGTGAACTGCATAATGTAAAACGCAATATAGTCAGGTCGCTGATTTCCGGGATAGTTATAATAACCTTTCTTTATGTTACTGTTAATCTGATCTACCTGTATGTGCTCGGACTGGAAACTCTCAGGGAGTCGGATACAGTCGGGTATTTATTGACCGAAAGGATATTCGGCCCGGGGGGCTCAATCATTGTTATTCTTGTGGTAATAATAGCTGCTCTGTCGACAGCCAACGCAACGATAATTACAGGTGCCCGGACCAACTATGCCCTGGGCCGTGATTTCCGGTTACTCCGATTTATGGGAAAATGGAACAATAAGAGCAATTCTCCTGTCAATGCCCTGGTTTTTCAAGGGTCGATTGCACTTATCCTGGTAATTGCCGGTGCATGGTCACAGCAGGCGGTAACCACCATGGTCGATTACACTGCACCTGTTTTCTGGGTATTTATTCTCCTTACCACCTTAAGCCTTTTTGTTTTCCGTTACCGGAAAATTTATGATGGAGGGTCCTACAGGGTTCCCTTATATCCGTTGCCACCCTTACTGTTCCTTGCAGCAAGCGGTTATATGCTTTATTCCAGTCTTACCTATACCGGTGCCGGAGCATTTGCAGGTGCCGGATTTTTACTGGCCGGAGTTCCCGTCTATTTTCTTGCCAGAAAATACCAGGGATGAAGTTTTGGCAATACCAGATCAGGGATTAAGTGTTTTTAGCTATAATTGCCGGCAGAAGCAGAATATTCACGAGAGGCTGTCAGGAGTGAACGATATCTTCTCCTTTGTGCCATTTAAGCAGACTGCGGCGGAGCGAAAGAATGATCTGGTACATGGCAGGCACTATCACCAGGGTCAGGAAAGTGGCAACCGTTAGTCCGAAAATAACGGTCCACGCCATAGGGCTCCAGAATGCTGCATTATCACCCCCGAAATAAATCTGGGGGCGCAGTTCAGTCATAAGGGTCACCAGATTTATATTCAGTCCTATTGCAAGGGGGAAAAGGCCAAGGACAGTGGTGATGGCAGTGAGGATAACCGGCCTGAACCTGGTTTCTCCGGCTTGTTGTATTATGGCAAGGGAGTTGTCAGGATCAAGAAACTTTTTCTCCTGAATATCCATTTCCTGTTTTTTGCGGGTGTGAAGATAATCGGTATAATCTACCAGTACTATGCCATTGTTCACCACAACTCCCGCCAGGCTTATTATGCCGATACCGGTCATGATTATTACAAATTCCATATTGAACACGGCCAGCCCGAAAAATACGCCTGCGGTGCTGAAAACCACACTTCCGATTATTATAAAAGGCTTGATTACTGAATTGAACTGGGAAACCAGTATCAGTCCGATAAGAGCAAGCGCTATCATCAGAGCTGTTATCAGGAAGTCCATTGATTCATCCTGTTCCTGCTGTTCGCCGGTGAACCGGTATTCATAACCATCGGGCATATCATGACCTGCAAGAAGTTCCCTTATCTCGTCATTGATCCGGTTGGCATTATAACCGGGAAGCACATTGGAACTAAGAGTGATGGCCCTGCGCATATCTATCCTGTTTACCGATCCGTATGTTTTGCCAAATACCGGTTGGGAAACTGCCGATATCGGTACCTGCATGAGCTGCCCCGTAGCGGGACTGCGGAATGTTATCTGCTGGTTCATCAGGCTGCTGAGGTTGTACCTGTATTCTTCCTTTAGCCTTATCATTATGGGGAATTCCTCTTCGCCTATTTTAAATCCGGATACTTCATTCCCGAACAGGGAGGTGCGAAGGGTGGTGGCAATTACAGCGGTTGACAGCCCGTACCTTCTTGCCATGTCGCGGTCAATATTTACAGTTATTTCCGGCAGGTCAACATCAAGGTCCATCGAAAGCCCCTCCAT
Organism: Bacteroidota bacterium; assembly: GCA_003556985.1. Lineage (GTDB taxonomy): Bacteria > Bacteroidota > Bacteroidia > Bacteroidales > PUMT01 > PXAP01. The sequence continues at coordinate 7,329 of PWPZ01000043.1, read as the reverse complement.
TCCCTGTATGCCTGAATCTTCAATTGTCCGCTTTAATTCATTTGTAACCGCCAGAAGCCTGTCAAAATCCCTTCCGGTTATCTCTATATTAACCGGAGCACCTGCAGGCGGTCCTGCCATGTTCTTTTCTATGCTGAATTCTACCCCCGGGTAATTGCCGAGCAGCTCCCGGCTTATTTCGGCCATTATATCATTGGTATTGATACCCTCTCTGAGCTGGTACTCTACAAAGGTTATCGTGATTCGCGCCCTGTTGGGTGTGTCGCCTATGGCAAATTCCATTTCACCGCCCGATCCGCGTCCTATGGTGGTGAGTACAGATTTGACTATATGCCTGTAGGGTTCAATAACCTCTGTAACATGTTCTTCTATTTCCCTTATTCTTCTGTCGGTAGCTCTTATATCGGTGCCGATTGGCATTTCAGCAATAATATTGATGTATTGTGCTTCATTTTCGGGAAAGAAAAGGATGTTGGGGTTCCGTTGAATGAAGAATGTAACCGAAATTATTAGAAATAAAAGGGTTCCGGCAACGAAGAACCAGGGATTTCTGCCCTTTAAAGAATAGGCAAGGGTTCGTGAATACAATCGCTCGTTAAAGGGCAGTAGCTTAAGCTGGAACCAGTTTTGCAGCCTGCCCAGCACAAAATGACCCAGGGTCCATACCAGGGCTGCCAGTAAAAAAACATTCCCGGCCAGTGTAGCAGAAACAAGATGAAAGGTTATCCCTGTAATTGTAAGAACGACCATGTAGAACACCGGCTTTTTATACCAGGGCCGGCCGTTTTTCTCTCCGGATGGCTTGCCTGCGGCTGTTTCCCCTTCCCGGAAAAAAGCTCCTGAAAAGACGGGGATTATTACCAGCGCTACAAAAAGGGAAGAGGCAAGCACTATTATGAGGGTTATCGGCAAATATACCATGAACTCGCCCACTATGCCTGTCCAGAATGCCAGTGGCAGAAAGGCCGAAAGGGTGGTGGCGGTCGAGGTTATTATAGGGGTTGCTATTTCCGCAGTGGCGTATTTTGCCGAATCCATTACGCTGTTTCCCCTCTCCACGAACCTGTAGATATTGTCTACCACCACTATGGCGTTATCAACAAGCAACCCCAGGGCAAGGATCAGAGAAAACAATACTATCATGTTGATCTGGATCCCCAGGATGCCAAGAACCATGAAAGATGAGAGCATAGACAGGGGGATGGCCAGTCCCACAAAAAGGGCATTCTTTAGTCCGAGAAAAAGATAGAGCACAAAGATAACCAGTATCACAGCCAGTATGACACTGTTCTCAAGATTGCTGAGCTGGGTACGGATATCTTCCGACTGGTCGTTGGTTACTGTTATGGTCAGTTCTTCCGGAAGGTCGCCCGTATCCCTTGCCATGTCAATAATGTCAAATATGCTTGCCGTGGCATCAAGCAGGTTTTCGCCATCCTTTTTAATGATTTGCAGAGAAACTACCGGCTCTTCATCCAGTCTGGCGAAGCTGGAGGCCTCGGCAAAGGTGTCCTCCACGGTGGCGATGTTTTCCAGATGCACAATATTTCCCATTTCATGTTTAACAATCACTTCACCTATCTGCCTGACATCGGTAAACTCCCCAATCGTCCTTACCGCCCACCGGGTATCATCATCGAACAAAATGGAACCGCCTCCTACCGAAATGTTTTCCTGCAGTATGGCATTTTCAATATCAGTGAAGCTAAGCTCCAGTGCATCCATTTGCAGGGGGTCCAGATTTATCTGGATCTCCCTTTCCGGAATGCCGGTAATTTCAACTTCCGATATTTCCCGCACCAGCTCAATCTCCTCCTGAAGAAAGTCGGCAAAGCGCTTGAGTTCATCAATGCTGAAATCACCCGACAGGTTTATATTCATAATGGGGAAATCGGAAAAATCAATATCCATCACTGCAGGGTCGGCCGGAAGATCGGCCGGTAAATCCGGCATAACACGGTCGACCGCATCCTTTACGTCCTGCAGCGCATACCTTATGTCAATATCGGTCTCGAATTCAATTATAACAGTTGAGTTGTCCTGCGACGATGTTGACCTGAGCTGATCAATGCCGGCTATGGTGTTGATCTCTTTTTCCAGCGGCCGGGTAACAAGGTTTTCCATGTCTATCGGCGGGTTTCCCGGATAGTTGGTAACCACCATTACGGTGGGGATGACTACATCGGGAAACAGCTCCTTGGGAAGGGTGCGGTATGAAATGATGCCGGCAAGTGCAAATATGAAAGTGAGCAGGAATATTGTGCTCCTGTTGTTAAGGGCAAGTGTGGTGGGCCCGAATTGCCTTATTTTGCTTTTGCCTGGCGTTGCTCCCTTCATAATGGTTTTGTTGTTTCTCCGGTATTCAGCCGTCACTCTGTGCCGGCCGGTCAGCCTTTCCTTACTGGTTAAGAACAGTTGCCGGATCAGGCGGGTTTATAATTTGTACCAGGTCGCCTTCGCCAACCCTGTTATGGCCGTCGGTTATAATAATATCTCCCGGACTGAGTCCGCTTTCAATAATGGTTTTCCCTTCACTTTCCGCTCCTCTTTCAATATATACCTGTTCGGCATAATAATTTCCTGCCTCATCGGGTCGGGCCATGTAGACAAAATGGCCCTGGACATCCTGCTTGATAAGTACCGAAGGTATTACAATGACGTCTTCGGCCGAAAATGTTCTTATCCCAAGGGTTGCCACCATATTTGGTTTGAATTTTTCATCGGGGTTGGTAATCCGGAGCTGAAGTCTGAATGACCTGTTTTCAGGATTTATCACGTTGCCCAGGCGGTGTACCGGCACATGATCCTCAAAGTCGGGGTAAACTGGAAACCTGAGTATTACCCTGTCGTCAGGATCAATCATGGGAAGGTATCTTTCCGAGATATTGGTGTTTATATACAATTCTTCCAGGTTGAGGATCTGTATTACCGGTGCACCTGGCATCGCCAGTTCTCCTTCCTTTATGAAAATATCATCCACTATACCTGAAAAAGGTGCACGCAATTTTGCAAGGTCAAGCTGCGATTCCATTGTTTGCAGGCTCGACTGCAGGCTATTGTACCTGTTCCTGGCCTCAAGATACTGCATTTCGCTGCCAATCTCCTGATCCCACAATCTCTTCTGCCTCTCATATACTGTTTCGGCCAGCCGCAGATTGGTTTTTACTTCTTCAATATTGCTTTCAATTACCGAGGTATTCAGTTCAGCCACTACCTGGCCGTTATTTACCCTGTCGCCCCTGTTTACATGAATCCTTTTAATCTGGCCGTTTATTTCCGGACTGATCATTGCGTCGCGGACGGCCTCCACAGAGCCGTTTATTCTGAAATAATGATCAAAATCAACGAGTTGGATCTCATCTGTCCGGACTCTGGTTGCTTCCTGTGCAGGTAATCTTTCTCCCATCTCCGTGAGCTGCTTTTCCATCCGGCTGATCTGCTCGTTAAGGTCGGTTATCTGCCGGCGGTACTCCGAGATACTGTCGCGGATCGCTTCGGGCTCGTTCTCATGGGGAGATCCATTATTACAGGAGGGTGTCAAAACCAATACCGTTATCAGCATAACGGCATACAGCAAGATTACAGAGAATTTAACGTATCCGGATTTATGATAATAATTCCTTCCCTTTTTATGGACCACCGGCCGGCAAGTTTTTGGTTTTTTCATTGGCATTATATAAAAACTGTTATAACCCCCTGGCTTTATCAAGATCATTTTTGGCATTTATGAATTCAAACATGGCATTATAATAATTTGTCCGTGTTGTCAGTAACTGGTTGCTGGCCTGGGTTAGCTCCAGGCTTGTTGCCATTCCCTCACCATGCATTATGGTTGTCTGCCTGAGTATTTTTTCTGCAAGTACAAGGTTGTCCCTTTCACTTTCATACTGCTCCCTTGCATTTCTGACCCGGCTTCGTGCTTCTGTAATCTGGAGCTTAAGTGATTCGGAAACCTGCTCGGTCGCAAGCCTGGATTTCTGAAGTTCCAGCCTCGCCTCCTGCACTCTTGCCGACCTTAACCCGCTTGAGAAAATTGGTATGTTCAGGGTGACCCCCAGGAAAGAAGAAGGGAACCAGGGTTCAGCCCTGTCGGAAAAATTAAACTCATTCCTCATTGCCATTTGCTGATAGGTGAACGAGGCGGTCAGGCTGGGCAGGTAAAATGACTGTTGCCGCCTGAGGGCCATGTAATCCATAGTTTGCTGTGACACCATTATCCGGTATTCAATATGGTTTTCATAATCAAAATCATCTGTCAGATCTGTTTGCGCTTCCATCAGCATCAGGTTGAAAAGCTCATCGAGTGAATCGGTGAGCTCAATTTCGCTTTCCATATCGTAGCCAATCTGGAATTTCAGAAGATTTTTGCTGATCTCATATTGACGTTCCATATTTCTCACACTGTTTTCCATATTTGCGACCGACAGGCGGAGCTGATCAACGTTTATCGGATCGGTGAATCCTGCCTTCATGATCTCCTCGGTTTCATTAAGGGTCACTTTCATATTTTGAAGATTCTCCCTGACCAGGGAAAGATTATCCCGGGTAAGAAGTACGATGAAATAGGTTTCGGAAACACTGTTCTTTACATCCAGTTCCGACCGTTCCAGGATCTGCCTGGTAAGCTCCCTGTAAATACGCGCAGCCCTTAGTCCAACGATATAGGAACCATCAAATATCAACTGGCTCACCGTAGCCTGGGCCGTCAGATTTTGTTCTGTGCCAAATTGAACTTCAACAAATTCACCGGGCTCGCCACCGAAAAATTCTGCCGGAACAAGCTGCGTGGGAATCCGGAAATTGAACTGGTAATTCGTAGAGCCGTCAATCTGGGGCAGTCCCGATGCTGTTATTTCCCAGAGATTCCTGTTGGAAATATCAACATCGATCCTGGCTGTCTGCATTTCAGTGCTGTGTTCATAAGCATATTCCAGGGCTTCCTGGAAGCTGATCCTTAACGGTCCGGAATCCGGTGAGCCGGCCTGACCATCATATGCACATACTATGCTGAACCGGGGAGCAAACAAAAGAAGGAGAATTGCCATCAGGCTGATTTTCACAAGCGGCATCTTGGTATCTTTCTTAAATAATCAATTATACAGGTTATTATAATAGTGAGAAAACTATTTTGTTTTTTTTAGTCCGCTTTTTAAACAGTCTTTTACGCTAATTGTTCAGGGAATTCCGCTAAAACGGAGAATTATTTTACAGTTACCATGCCGCTAAGTAGCACAGTAAATATATCAAAGTCAAATCTGAAAATAGTGGAAAAATATTTAATATAATGGCAGGCAGGTCCAATTCCGGTTTCTGTAAAATTCCACATTCGTCAGCATTACATTCTTGACGAATCCGATTTGTTGATCCGCCGCAGCAAAAATTACCGGCCGACAGGGAGGTATAATGGCCGACTGTATAATCATTGCTCCCGTTTGCTCCTTGCATCCACTATCCTGAACAATATGGCCGATAATACCAGGGTTAACGGTACCACCAGCAACATCGACGTTCTCAGATCAATTTTTTCAGCCAGAAACCCCACCAGGTATGGATAAGTCATCGCTCCCAGCAGGCCGATTACCAGTATGACGCTGAAAGCGGTTCCTGATAATTTAGGATACAGATCGCCCACATATGTGAAAACAAGGGGGAATATGGCCGCAAACCCGATACCTGTCAGCAGCAGCCCCGGAATGGCCGCTGCAATACCCTGCGACAGCAGCAGAATTGCCGCGCCGGCAAAGGCTGTAAAATAGGAGACCATCATGATGGTGTGTTTTGCTATGCGGCGCAATATTTCACTCATTGCAAGTCTTGCCACAATCATCCCGAACCAGAAAAGTGAGAAAAACAGTACCGCTTTCCGGGGCTGTATTGCAAGTTCCTCACTCAGGAAGGTGGCAGACCACCCCCCGATGGTCATCTCCAGGCCACTTTGCATGAAAAGTATCAGCCCGAACAACAAAAGGGTTGTTTCCCTGGTAAGCTTAAATCCTTCTGAGAGAGGAAAGCCTTGTTCATGTTTGGGAGCAGGGAACTTAATAGCCGCGAAAAGGGCAAAAGGAATAATAATAAGCATTCCTACGAACCCTATCAGGCTTTCATACGAAAATTTGTCCAGCAACGAGCCAAGCAGAAGGGGGACACCGAAGGCGCCGATGCCAAAGAAAACACCCAGGAAGCTTAGACCGGCTCCCCGGTTCTCCTCGCTGATGTCAGACACAAGGGCATTGGTGCCGCCGTTTATGGAGCCTCCGGCAAAGCCAACCACAAAAAGAGAGATACGCAGAACATTTATGCCGGGTGAAAATGCAATACCCTCTAAACTCATAAACACAAGGAATGAGCATAAAGTCAGCAATCCCTTATATCCGTAACGGTCAACTACCGGGCCGAAGATCATGGAGCCAAGTAACATGCCAAAGTTCATTATAAGAAAAAGCGAACCGGCATCAACCATATCTATCCGGAATTTTTCAATTACCGAAGGAAGAACCGAACCCAGCACTGCTATTACGATCCCGAAGATGAGCATGCCCATACAGGCCGAAATGAAAATAAGTTTTTTGTTGTAAGTGGCCATATAAACAGTGTGCAGCTATAATTATCAGCTCTTATGGTTTCAGATTCAGTATCGTATCTCCAGTACCTTTACCTCTTTGGCATCAATCCTTTCATCCAGGTTAAGGATGTTTTCCCTTGCCCGTACTGTTCTTTCCTGATCCAGTATCACATCCCTTACCCTGTGGCGGCCGTTTTCAGGTGTTCTTAGTGCAACATTAACATCTTCAACACTGTTGCTGTGATTAATCAGGTATAATACAAATCCATTTTCATTTTCCTGCAGGCGGACTTCCACGTATGCCTCTTTGTTGCCGTCGTGCGAGCTGGTAAAAGGCCTTGATATGCCTGCCCAGTCAAGCAGGTTTAAAAAGAATTTCTCGTTTTTCGGATCGGGATCGGGGTGGTTTGCCATTCCAAGGTATGAGCCAACCAGCATTGCCTCGCCGCTGCCATATTTTGAGGTGACAAGGGCAACTGATCCGTCCGGTAGTCGGCCGATAATATCAACCTCCCGGTCATCCAGCGGCAATACTGATTTTTCGTATAGTGACCCGCTCAGGATATGTCCGATCTCCAGATTTGAGACAGCCGGATGGCTGTTGTTTGTTATGCTGATCTTAATGGCATCATTTTCCTTCATCCGGACCTCATGCTCCCTGACACCGAATACCTCGTGCAGCCCCAATCCGGGAATTATCTCCGAAGCATAGCCGCGTTCATCGTTCCAGCCGACCCGTGCTTCGGCCAGCACATAACCCCCGTTTT
>PWPZ01000138.1 GCA_003556985.1 Bacteroidota bacterium | reverse complement strand
TTGCAGCAATAAACTTTATGAACCTGGCCACTGCAAGATCAGCAAGGAGAGCGAAGGAGGTAGGAGTGAGAAAAATTGTTGGTTCAACCCGTTCCAGGCTGGTCGGACAGTTTCTTACTGAATCCGTCCTTCTTTCGGCGGTGTCGCTGATAATAGCAATAATCATTGTTATTGCCGCAATGCCTGCCTTCAACACTATCGCGGGAAAACAGATTGTAATTTCAGCCCTGCCGGTAACATTAACGGTTGGTGTGCTGCTGGCAACCATCCTAGTTGTAGGATTTGCAGCAGGAAGCTATCCGGCATTCTTTCTTGCCAACATCGATCCAATGATCATCTTCAAGGGAAAATCCCTTTCGGGGATGAAGAGCAGCCTGCTTCGCGGGATCCTTGTTACCTTTCAATTCATTATTACAATCGGACTGCTGATCGCTACTTTCGTGGTTTATAGCCAGATATCCTTTATCCGGGACAAGGATCTTGGATACAGCCCCCACAGCACCCTGGTAATCAACAGGCCATATGTCATAGCTTCAGCACAGCGCCAGTCATTCGAAGACGAATTACGCAACCTGCCCGGCATTGAAGCAGTTGCCAGATCCAACTCCCTGCCAACAACCATAATAGGAAACACAATTATGCGAAAAGAGGGTGCTCCGCCCGATGATATGCAGACTTACAATTTCTTCCATGCATCATATGACCTTGACAGAGTGCTAGATCTCAGGATGGAGCAGGGCAGGTACTTTAACAGGAATTATGCATCGGACTCATCTGCAATAGTTATAAACCAGGCGGCCGCACGGGGATTTGGCTTTGAAGGTTCTCCTCTGGGACAGAAGGTTTACGTCAACCTAAGTGACGAAAAAACCGTGGTTGGTGTGGTAGAGGACTTTCACTATGAATCCCTCCATCAGAGGATTAGTCCCCTTGTCATTGTCTTCGGGCAGAACTACGAGTACCTTACATTACGGTTCGGAGACCAGAATCCGGGTGAAATACTGAGAACAGTAGAAGGAAAATGGAATGAGTTTGTACCCGACCAGGTTTTTGACTATTTTTTCCTTGAGGTTTCGGTTGATGAGCAGTACGGTAACGAGCATCGTGCCGGCATGCTGTTTTCAGGTTTCAGCCTGCTGGCAATTGTAATAGCCTCGCTCGGATTACTGGGACTCTCCTCCTATTCTGCTGAGCAGCGAACCCGGGAAATTGGTATACGAAAGGTTTTCGGTGCAACCGAAAGTATAGTCGTTTGGCTGCTGCTTAAAGAGATTAACCGTCTTTTCATTATAGCCACACTGGTATCATGGCCGATAGCATGGTACCTGATGACAAACTGGCTTGAGAATTTTGCATTCCGCATTGACCTTTCACCGCTGGTGTTTGTTACCTCTTCGGTCTTTTCCTATATGATTGCGGTGCTTATGGTTAGCTACCAGGCCTTTAAGGCCGCCGGAGCCAACCCTGCCGTTACACTTAAATATGAATAATGAATTCACCTTCTCAAAATGGCAGGAGCTGTCGCAATCCAGATAAGCACCAGGACCCACACCCGGCCTGGCGAAATTCAAATTGAATACTTAACATATTTGCTATATAAGCGCCTTTCATATTCCATATCATTCCGAAAAACAATAACCGGTCATGCATAACTCCGGTAAGACTATCAAGTCAGCTGAAATATTCTCTAACAGGTTAGTAACTTTCTGCAAATTACGATCAATATCAGCATATGCGACATTAAATTGACAATATCCAATTCTCATATTTCACTTTCAATTTTCAGGTTAATCAAATCCTTTACCAATTGACCTTTAACTAACGCTTTCATAAAAACCAGATATTTGCCCGAAGGTGCCACGACACCTCCTCCGGCATAATCAATCCTGGCTATTCTTTTATTTTCAATGAAATTGGTGTTGAAAAGATATATATGTGCCGGAGGATATTGAGGTTTGCATTGTGATTCGCAATAACCGTTTATATAAGCATTCTCCATTTTCAAAGGCTCCGGAATCATCATTTAAGTTCAACTTGTTTATACAGACTACAAAAGCTATATTATCCTATACCATTATGAGGTTACCAGCACTTCAATCATTGTTTGAAAAAACTTAATCTACAAATCTTAAGATAGATAGCAACTGAACGAATTATTAAAAGTGCCTACTTATATCCCGAACGCAAAAATGATAATATATAACGGAATAATCATGGATGGCGGTGAATTAAATCCAGATCGGCTGGAAGAGAAACTTCCTCTCTCCTCCAGCGGGGAGGGTTACGGCTTCCTTCATATGCATCCTGTCAACACTTCCCTGTTATCCAGTTGACTGTGCTCAATTATAATAATTGGTTTCGTACATTTTGTTCCTGGTCAATTCTATGGTTTAACAGATAGATTAACTATTTTAGGGCATTAGTGTCCGATAAATATTAAATTACGTTCTTTGAAATCCTTGCTATATCTGACTTGTGGAGCTTTTTGGTTGCGTGTCGATTTGAATT
>PWPZ01000264.1 GCA_003556985.1 Bacteroidota bacterium | reverse complement strand
CCTTTCTGACCCTTTGTTCCTGCTCAATTATTTAATGGATTCCCCAGAGAAATGTAAAGACGAAAATGCTGAGCACGGATGAAGCTATTAGGGTTTTCACGAAGAAAGCCGACAGCACCGACAGCAGTCCGACAACCAGAAACCACACCCACAATTTTTTTGTAAAATAATATTCTCCTTTTATACAGGCCAGTCGCCCGAGCCACATTATCACTACCAGTGATGCCCCAATCAGGAGTCCGTCGAAATTCAAACCTTCACTTAAAAACATAATAAACTTTTATGATGTCCGGCTAACTGCTTTGACCGCTTATCCGGAACCGGAGCCACATGCAGGAAGCCTTTAAAAATCCGGTGCCGGCAGAGCTACTGCTCATGCGGCTTTAATGATACTTCCTTTTGGGATTTTTTTTTGCCTGACCCTTTAGTACTCTTTCATGCTGTAAGAAAACCTCTCCCGTGCTCCAGAAAAAAGCAAATCCCAGGCATCCCGATATTATAGAATAAAACTGGGTGAGAAAAAGAGACAGAATGGTAAAAAAAATAGCCGGGATAAACAGCAGCCACCAGTATTTTTTTCCCAGATGGTATTCAAGTCTTATCACCAGCGGATGAAAAAGACCTATGATAAAAAAAGCCGTCAGGCCGATCAAAACACCCTGGTAATTGAGCATAAATACTGTTTTTGGTTTTTTACAGGATAAATATATTAATTTAAGGTATATTTATATCAAATTTAACTGTCAGCTTTTTTTTATTATTGCCATTTTACAAATAATTTTGCGTAAAAGCTTTCAGGGCAGTTGCCGGGTAACGGTTAGTTTTCGCGTGGTTTTGACTTATTCTGACGATAATTTTTATAACCTGATATAAATAATATAATTATGAGAAAATACAGATGTACGGTATGCGGATATTTGTATGACCCCGATAACGGTGACATGGAAAGTGGTATATCGTCGGGAACCGCATTTGAGGATCTGCCGGAAAACTGGTCATGCCCGGTTTGCGGGGCAGAAGCTGCAGAATTCAGGCCGGCCGACTAAACATAAGAGGATCCGGGATTTTTTAGCAGCAAGGCCTGCTGTTTATCTCTGTAACCGGCAGGCCGGTTTAATTCGTCGTGCTTTCCTGCTGTTAATCCCGATCCGGAATATCCTTCAGCACTTCCTTAAGCAGATCCCAGAATTTTTCTACCGAACCTATATGAAGCCTCTCATCGGGAGAATGGGCTCCTTTTATGGTTGGTCCGAACGAGATCATATCCAGTCCCGGATACTTTTCCAGGAACAACCCGCATTCCAGTCCCGCATGAATTGTGCGAACCAGCGGCTTGTCACCAAAAAGCCTTTGGTATGCCGATTTGCATATTTCCATCAGCCTTGAATCATAATCGGGTTCCCAGCCTGGATAACTGCCTGTTTTCCTTATGCCAGCATTCGCCAGGCGAAAAACACTTTCCACCATGGCCGATATATCGGCTTTTGAGGAATCGGAGGAAGAGCGCTGGCTGGTTGTTATGGTTATTTTGTTGTTTTCGGTCCTGATGGTTGCCAGGTTTGTGGATGATTCAACCAGATCACTAATATGCTGACTCCACGCCATCACTCCATTGGGGCAGCCGTAGAGAGAATATAGTAGGTCAAGCCGGGAATCCTCATCCATCGCATTGGATGGCAGGCTGGCAGAGACCATTGAAATATGAAATCCCTCATCTCTGCCGGAAAGCTCACGGGAAACCATCTCTGAAAAGGATACAAGATATTTCTCCACATCGTCTGCTTCGTCATGGTGAACCGAAAACAGGGCATCTGCTTCTCTTGGTATTGCATTACGTACGTTTCCGCCGTTAAAACGGACCAGGTTCATGTCAAAACGGTTATTGACATTCCATAAAAAGCGGTTCAGGATTTTTATAGAGTTACCCAGTCCCTTGTGGATATCATCCCCGGAATGCCCCCCCTGGAGTCCGCCGACAGCCACCTTAAAACCCTTATGAGATGAGGGGATTTCTTCATTGTCAAATTCAATGGTCGCTATCATGTCAATGCCTCCGGCACAACCTATGAACAGCTCACCTTCGTCTTCCGAATCGAGGTTGATCAATACAGATCCTTCAAAGAATCCCGGCTTCAGGGCGAATGCACCTGTTAGTCCCGTCTCTTCATCGACGGTAAACAGGCATTCTATTTTCCCGTGGGGCAGGTCATCCGATGCCAGCAGCGCCAGTTGAGCTGCCATGCCGATCCCGTCATCGGCTCCCAGGGTAGTTCCTTTTGCCTTTACCCACTCTCCCTCAATATAAGGAATGACAGGGTCGGTATCAAAATTATGATCTATACCTGAATTCTTTTCACAAACCATATCCATATGGCTCTGGAGGACAACTGTTTTTTTGTCTTCCAAACCCGGGCTGGCGGACTTGGTTACAAGAAGGTTGCCTGCCGGATCTTTTTTCAGGTCCAGGTTATGTTTTTTTGCAAAAGCTGTCAGGTAGTCAATGATTTT
>PWPZ01000223.1 GCA_003556985.1 Bacteroidota bacterium | reverse complement strand
GGGCGGACCATTACGAGCGGCATGCTCGCAAATGCAATAATGACCTCCGGGGTCGATATCTATGGCATTGATGAACAACAGGAAAATCTCACCACCGATTTTGAATCCAACATTATTGACGGGGAATATTTAGGACCGGCTTCCCGGAATCCGGTAATGGTAGGCAAGGCGCTGGCCGACAAAATGAAGATCTCGACCGGCAACCGGATCGTCATGACTTTTCAGGATCTGAACGGTGAGATTACCTCGGCGGTTTTCAGGGTCAGCGGCATATACCGCACCGCCAATACCGCGAACGACCAGCGTAACGTTTATGTGCGCCGGTCCGACCTGGCAGAGCTCCTTGACGGAACCGGCATTGTAAACGAAATAGCCATTCTGCTGCATGATCTGGATGATGTAAACGACTTTCACTCCGGGCTTCAAACCCTGTTTCCCGAAAATGAGATCAGGACCTGGGGACAAATATCACCCGATCTGCGATTTTTAAATGAATTTTCGGGAATGATGCTGATGATAATTATTATCATTATTCTGTTTGCTCTTGCATTCGGACTTCTCAACACCATGTTGATGACAATTTTTGAACGCACCCAGGAACTCGGCGTACTGATGTCAATTGGCATGGCCAAAACCAGGGTTTTTTCCATGATCCTGCTTGAAACCACATTCCTGGTGATAACGGGTTCTGTTCTTGGCGTGCTTACAGGAGCACTAACTGTGGGATTAACAGGGAACACCGGCATCGATCTTACCCCTTTTGGGGCCGAAGCCTTATCTGACTTCGGATTCGATGCGGTAATTTACCCTACACTGGATCAGATGTTTTTTTTCAACCTGACGATACTTGTTTTACTCACTGCAATCCTTGCTTCGATTTATCCTGCATGGAAAGCATTGAGACTGAACCCCGCCGAGGCGGTGAGGAAGGAATGAGGATACCGGGAATAATATAAATAGATGCAGCTAAAACTTATTGTAAAAAACCGCCGGTTCAACATGATTTTCAGGCCATTCATCAGTAATTAATTGACAAAAAGCATGATTTTTATTAATTTGGTATTATTCTTAATTGCGATGCCTTAAAAAATATCATTAGAACACTGAAAATATTTCAAAAAAATATGATCCTGATTAAAAAATACACCCAAATAAAAAGACAGGTAGAATTTTGCATCTCATAAAATACAGACTGATGAAAAACTTAAAATTGAAAATTACAGCAATGATCCTGGCAATTTCCGGCACAGGTGCGTTTGCCCAGGATCCTGAAGATATTATCCGCCGCATGGAGGATAATATGAGAGGCGACGCTTCCTATACGGAGATGACCATGGAGGTGGTAAGGCCGCGCTATACAAGGGAGATCTCAATGAGATCATGGACTATGGGAGATGATTACGCCCTTATCTACATCACCGCACCTGCAAGGGATGAGGGAACCGGTTATCTTAAAAGGGGGAACGATATCTGGAACTATGTCCCAAACATCGACAGGACCATCAAGATGCCGCCATCCATGATGTCGCAGTCATGGATGGGATCGGACTTCACCAATGACGACCTTGTCCAGGGGACATCAAGGGTCGACGATTTCTCCCATGAACTGAAAGGAACGGAGAAGGTTGACGGGCGTGAATGTTATGTTATTGAAATGATACCCCATCCGGAAGCACCAATCGTGTATGAGAAGGTGATCGCCTGGGTTATCGCCGACCTGTATCTGCCTGCGAAGATCGAGAATTACGATGAGCATGATGACCTGGTGAGCACCATAAATTTCAGGGAGATACAGACACTGGACGGCAGGCAAATCCCTACGGTGGTGGAAATGATCCCGGAAGATAAAAGCGGACAAAGGACCGTGATGACAACCCATGAGGCAGATTTTAATATTGATATTTCGCAGGATTTCTTTTCCATCGAAAACCTGACAAAATAAAGGGAACTCAGGTACTTCAGACTAAAAAGCAGCCAAATACAAACCTGGTAAAATCATTGAAAATGAAAATACTGATGATACTGGCATGGAGGAACCTTTGGCGGAAAAAGCGCCGGACACTAATCACTGTAAGCTCGGTTGTATTTGCCGTAATTCTGGCAATCGGCCTTATTTCGCTTATTGATGGGACAAGGGAGCAGATGGTTGAGTCAATTATTACAAACACTACCGGCCATCTCCAGGTGCAGGATGCACTTTATGATGATGAACCCTCGATTGACCATTCCCTTGAATATGGGCCCGAAGTAAAGGAGGCGCTTGACAAATATTCGGAAAGATTTGAATATACCGTTCCCAGGATACAGGGTTTCTGTCTTGGTGCGAAGGATGTGGGAACCCGCGGGGTTTTCCTGATGGGTGTTGATCCCGGGAAGGAAGACAGGATGAATGATCTTTCCTCAAGGATTATTGAAGGCCGCATGTTTTCGATAGATGATAATTATGCTGTAATAGCCGAAGGTGTGGCAAGGCTTCTTGAGCTTTCAATTGGCGATACCCTGTTACTGCTG
>PWPZ01000015.1 GCA_003556985.1 Bacteroidota bacterium | reverse complement strand
TAGGCGGGTCCTCCGGTAGAAGTTGCGGTATGGACAATAACCAGATCCAGGGATGGAACAATGTAAAGATACTGGCCTCCGGCTCCTTTTCCCAGAAAGGCATTATTCACGGGATCTACCCACCAAAAGTAGCCATATTGTATGGGTGAGCCGGTCATTTCGGGATCAAGAACCGGACCGGTGGAAAGATTCATCCAGTCCTGTGAAACTAACTGCCGGCCATCCCACATACCTTTTTGAAGGCAAAACTGGCCAAACCGGGCAAGGTCCCTTGCCTTAAGATGTAATCCCGTGCCTCCGTAATGGAGTCCGTCGTCATGTTGCTCCCATACAAAATCATCAATCCCCAGGGGTTTAAATAACTTATTGATCAATGAATCGGTCTGCTCCATTCCAAAGACACTGCACAGCACTCCCATTGCAAGCTGGGGAGTTCCTTCATTACATGAAAATACTGTACCTGCCGGGTTGATCAGGGGTTTGGTTAAAACAACCCGAATGCTGCTGGGAAAACGGTTCACGTTGAACAGATCCCTGGTATGGATTTCGTCATCCCATTCCAATCCCGTCTGCATGGTAAAAATATGCTCCATTGTTATATCCCTCTTATCCCGGTCTCCGTCAAAGTAACCAGGGATAAGTGCATATAACCTGTTCCCGGTATCAATCAGCTCCCGGTCCCACGCAAAACCAGCCAATACCGAAGTAAAGCTTTTTGTAATGCCTTTTATATTGCCCTTCCGGTCAATATCTTTTTTATCCCTGAAATAGGACTCTGAAACCAGTTTCCCGTTTTTTACTATCAGGAGGGAGCGGGAAGCTAAGAATTTATCCTGTTCGAACATCATATCATATACTTCCTGTAACCGTCCTGTATTAAATCCTTCGGATGCAGCATCAGATATCTCCCATCCGTCACCGTTTTGTGCCGGTTGATAATTAACAGCAATTTTATACTCCCCATCGGGCAGGCAGGATTTCAAAAGTCCGGCCAGTGGCAGGATCAAAACCATAAATATTATTATACCGTGTTTTTTCATAATCACCAGACAAAAACATCAAAAAATATTCTGACAAACAGGCTGTTCGTAAAATACATCGCCTGCGTGGGATTCAAAAAGCGGGCAAAATCAAGCTCATAACCAAGGGTCACAGAATTTCTCCGAGTCCGGGAAATGTCCATCAGCATCTGAAGATTTACCGCCTGCATCCTGTTCCAGGTTGCAAAATGAAAATTCTCATGCAGCCTTTTTATGTACTCGTTGAAACCTGGCAGCTGATAGCTATAGTAATTTTCCTCCATGGGCCTTGAAACCATCCCTGCAAGGGGAAGCCTAAGCTCGAGAAAAGCCTTCCTTTCGATGCCGATATCAACATCCATTATATAACTGAATTCAGCAGTATAGGAAGTAGCCCAGTATAAATGATCAGGCTCTTCATTTACAAACCGGTACATCCGGGATGTTGCATTGATCTCACCGCCGAGGTAAGTGACGGCATTGCCGGTGGAAAGATCGTTGATTTTAAACCCCAGTCCACCCCTGAATTCAGGTTGTATGAAAAATGAGTTGAAACCCTGCCGGTTCTGCAAATAGTCGGCTTTTGCCCCTATTGCAAACTGTCTCCTAACATCGCCATAATATCTTACCGACTGTATTTTTAGCTCGCCACCCGGACCGTCATAGCGGAGCGGCGAAAAATGGGCATCATTCAACTGCATCCAGTGGAGATTAACAGACAATCCTGCAGAGCGGGTGTCAAAAGTTTTCCATGCGGGAGATTGCGAATATGCTCCGGAAAACAGTAAACCAGCAAAAATGAAAATGATATAATTTTTCATGATAAACCAGATTCTTAAGGTTTTCAGTTTATCATACGAGAGAATCGTTAAATTTGTTCTAAAAATCAGCTATTTAGTGCATCATTCCCAAACCGGTGATCCTGCAACGCGGATAATCGCACTTATTGGATCCTGCAGTGTCCGATTCCGTACGTGCGGTTCCCGTATCCGAACACTTTTTTTTGCTTATGCAAATCCATCCCCAGGTTTATGCCTGATTTTTTGAAGGTTGCCATTTATGGTATATTTGTTGTCATTTAAATTCCAAACCCATCAGGTAAACGATGCTTAAGAATTATATAGTAACCGCACTCAGGAATCTGAACCGCTACAAGAGCTACTCAATTATCAACCTTGCCGGGTTGTCAGTAGGTCTGGCCGCCACTATACTCATATTCACTTTTATAAGCCATGAGCTGAGCTATGACAGGTTTCATGAAAATTATGAAAGGATATACCGTATAAATTCACTCGTCGAAATGGCAGGCGACCACTCAATTAAAGCTCCTGTTTCAAGAGGCACCATGCCACCCCTTCTTGAAGCATCCGTACCCGGCATCATGCATGTAAGCCGTGTTGACGACAGGGATGTGGAGATTCTATACGGGACCCGGCGATTCTTCAATAACAAAAGACTGATCGTCGACAGCTCATTTCTTGACATTTTCACATTTGAAATAAT
>PWPZ01000228.1 GCA_003556985.1 Bacteroidota bacterium | reverse complement strand
TTTTCTTTAAATTCCTCGTAGGGCCCGTCGTAAAGAAAACGCAGCGTTCTTCCCCTTGAGGTGGTATTATCGATCACCTCGGCAACAAGCATGTCATTTTCGCCAAAGTATAATTTATTGCCGATTCTTATCTTTCTGGCAGGATCGACCAGAACATCCCACAGTCGTTGCTCCCTGTTCAGTTCCCGCAGAAGAAAAACTTCTATTTCAGCACCTGTTTTTTCTTTATTGCCCACCAGCCTGGCAGGAAAAACCTTGGTGTTGTTAAAAACCATCACATCGTTTTCGCCAAAATAGTCGATGATGTCTTTAAATATCTTGTGTTCAATTTTTCCGGTTTCACGATAAAGAACCATCAACCTTGATTCATCCCGGTTTTCTGTGGGATGTTTGGCAATCAGGTTTTCCGGTAAATTATACTTATAGCGTGAGAGTTTCATTCTTTCCATGATATATTTTTAACTTAATCTTTTATGAGGTGCCTCTTATACGTTATAACGACACTTTTGTTTGATTTATGCGAACATTTTTTCGAATTCACCGGGAGAGATTGCTTTGGAAAGTTCAAACTCACCTATCCTTGTGCGTTTCAAGGCCGACATGTACGCCCCGCTTCCAAGATCCTCACCTATATCGCGTGCCAGGGATCTTATATAAGTGCCTTTGCTGCAGGCGATTTGCAAAACCAATTCAGGCAGGTCAAATTTCACCAGGTCAATTTTCCTTATATTGACGCGGGAAGCCGGAAGCTGGATGTCATCGCCTTTTCTTGCATGCTTGTAAGCCCTCTTGCCATCAATGAATTTAGCTGAAAAAAGGGGGGGGATCTGATCAATTTCACCGGTGAATTTTGCAAGCGATTTTTCGATAAGTTCGGAAGTAATATGGGACGTATCATAGACATAGTCAACCTCGGTTTCAAGATCGAATGATGGTGTTGTTTTGCCAAGCTCAAACGTGGCGATATACTCTTTTTCGAGCGACTGATAATGATGTATTTCTTTCGTCATTTTTCCCGTGCAAATTATTACCAGTCCTGTGGCCAGGGGATCAAGTGTTCCTGCGTGACCAACTTTTATTTTACGGACACCAAAATGTCTTCTTAAAATATGACGAACCTTGTTTACGGCATCGAAAGAGGTCCATCCGTAAGGCTTGTTTATAAGAACTATGCCGCCTTGTAACAGGTTGGCGTGAGTTTCCGTACTTGGCATCTGAAAAATTTATCCCAGGAATATTGCAATTGAGCCCACAAAGATACAATATATGGCAAAATAAATCAACTTTCCTCTTTTAACCACCTCGAGCATAACCCTGCAGGCAAAAAGTCCTGAAAGAAAGGCTGCAATAAATCCAACCAGCAGTGGGATAAATCCAACGGTTACGGCATCCGGTTCATTAGACCTGATAATATCGAAAAATGTTGCACCAATTATAGGGATCAGCACCATAAGAAAAGAAAATCTTGTTACCAGCTCCTTTTTAACACCAAGCAGTAATCCTGTGGCAATAGTGGCGCCGGACCGGGATATGCCCGGAAGGACTGCAAAGGCCTGTGCTATTCCGATTAGAAATGCGTCGCGGAAAGTCACATCCTTGTTTCGTGATTTTGCAAGATAGGTGAGAAGCAACAAGCTTGCGGTAACCAAAAGCATACTTCCCACTAACACGATGTTACCATCATATACGCTTTCTACCTCACTCATAAAAAACACGCCAACTATACCGACAGGTATCATGGAAACCAGGATCTTGGCCGAATAGCTCGTAGATTCGTTCCATTCCAGTTTCAATGCACCAGACAACAATTCGCGAATATCTTTGAAAAACACTACGATGATGCTTAAAACAGTTGCTGCGTGAACAGTGATGGCGAAAGTGAGGGTTTCCTCTGTCTGGATACCAAGGGCTGCATGGCCAAGTTCAAGATGCCCGCTGCTGCTGACGGGCAGAAATTCTGTCAGGCCCTGCAAAAGGCCGAGTAATAATGCTTCAATCCAGTTCATCAATGCAAAAATAAATCTGTTTATGTTCTTCTTATTTTTTCCCTGCCGAATATTTTTCCGTAAGATTCCCTTTTAAGGAATCCGCATAATTATAAATACTTTTATTCACGGCCTGATGATTTTTCCTGGAGGGCCTTTAAATAAGATAAGGCAATAAAAGCGGATTATTCAAATATGTCCGGGGAAAGGATTGTGAACCTGTATTTACTTCTCCTTTGTTGTTTCAGATGGTTTCTTCATTATGGCATAAATTATGAATATAAAGCCGAATAATGAAACCATGGGAGCCAGTGTTATTCTGCGGAAACTGAATATTCCGGGATCGAACACATTAGGATCGTCCGAGCCGCCGCCAACCATTAATAAAAAACCAATTATTATTATAGCAATTCCTATTATCAGCAGCTTGTAATTTTCCCGTGTAAAGGGAAAATCTAATGATTTGGGTAACTCCTTCTTTTTTTTCGCCACAATTTTAAATAATTTATTTGCTGTTTAAATATATATTTATCAGTAATACAGATCGTCCGGTCTTAATCTCAGAAACCTGCTTACTGCAAAAAACGTTGATATCCAATTAATAATTATCCCCAGCAATATAATTGCCAAAAATAATAAACCTATGGTTTCAATATCCTGAAAACCGAAAAATTCTGCAAATTCTTTCTGGGCCATATAAATCACTCCCAGCATCAGAATATTGGCAAATAGTGCGGCATAAAGTCCGTGAACAGCACTCCTGAGAAGAAAGGGCTTCCTGATAAATGAATTCGTGGCTCCGACCAGTTGCATTGTTTTTATAATAAATCTTTTGGCATATACAGATAACCGAATGGTATTGTTAATGACTGATACGCTGACAAGGAAAAGCAAAAAACTGAATGCCACCAAAAATATGCTTATTTTTCGAATGTTTTCATTTACCAGATGAACGAGTGATTTCTGATAATATACCTCCTCTACATGAGAAAATTTCCCGATATCATTCTCAATGATCTGAATACTGTCGGGATTTGCATATGCTGCATAAAGATTTACTTCTATTGTGGGCAGAAGTGGATTATATCCAAGAAAATTTATGAAATCCTCCCCAAGCATTTCTTCAAGCTCACTTGCTGCCTTTTCTCTGGTTATATATCTTGTTGATTTTACGTACTCGGTAGCATCCAGATTTTTTTGTATACGTATGATATCAACCTCTCTTATATCTTCATTAAGGATGATAGAGAAACCTATATTTTCCTTCACATATTCTGAAAGATTTCTGGCATTCAGGATTAAAAGTCCCATCAGGCCAACAATGAAAAGCAACAGCGATATGCTGATTATCGAGACAAAATAAGAGCTCGTCAGCCGCCTTTTTACCGCTTTCGATTCCTTTTTCATGATCAGGACACTATAAATCGGTCAAATTGAAATATTATGTATACAAAACAGTGGCAATATTAATAAAAAAACTTTTCCCGGAAATGGATGATTTTCAAATTCTGAAAAATAGAAAAGCCTGAAGATGAATATGGTTGTCTGGCAGGATTCAGGTCCCCCCTCAGCCTACAATCTCAGTCCATCCGAACTTATCCTCCACATCTCCAAACTGTATTCCCATCAGGCGCTGGTATATGCTTGTTGAAACAGGTCCGGGTTTGCCGTCTTTGCAATAATTAATTGTTTTACCGGTTTCCAGGTCATGTATTTCGCCAATAGGGGCTATAATAGCCGCCGTTCCGCAAGCACCAACTTCCTCGAAAGTTTCCAGCTCATCAAATTCTACCGGCCGGCATTCAACTTTCAAGCCCATATCCTTTGCCAGTGCCATTACACTCTTGTTTGTAATTGAGGGAAGAATAGATTCTGATTTTGGTGTAATGTATGTGTTGTTTTTTATACCGAAGAAATTGGCTGCTCCTATTTCATCAATAAACCGCTTTTCCCTGGCATCAAGATACATTGGCGATGCAAAGCCGGCTTTAACTGCGCGCATTATCCCTCTAAGGCTTGCCGCATAATTTCCTCCCACTTTCAAATTGCCGGTTCCCTGAGGTGCCGCCCTGTCGGAATCTTTTTCTATGGCAATTCTGACCGGGTTAAAGCCTTCCTTGAAATAGGGCCCTACGGGGGTAACAAATACCACGAACAGGTACTCATTTGATGGCTTGACTCCTACCTCTGCTCCCGTGCCGATTAAAAGAGGCCGGATATATAATGCAGCACCTGTACCATGCGGGGGGACAAAGTGCCTGTTCAGCAGCACTGCTTTTTCGATTGCTTTTTTAAAAAGCTGTTCCGGGACCGGGGCCATAAAAATACCTTCGGCCGATCTGGCCATTCTTTTTGCATTCTCCTGCCATCTGAAAAGCCTGATTTTACCGTCTTTGCCCATGAATGCCTTCATTCCCTCAAATGCCTGCTGACCGTAGTGAAGGCATGTGGCCGCCATATGAATATCTATTTTGTCGTTGGATGATATTTCCAGCTCGCCCCAACTGCCATGCCTGTTGTAACAGCGTATATTATAGTCTGTTTTTATGTATCCAAAAGGAAGATTTTTCCAGTCAGTTATTTCCATAGTTCTTTTTTATGTCAAATGTACAAGAAATTTTTTTATCTGAAAATACACCTCCATAACCTTCCAGGCAAAGCCCGTCAAAACATTATGCCTCCCCATTAGACTGCCTGCAAGCTAAATAAGAGTGATCAACAAACATGAACCAAAAAATAAAATACCATAAGAACAGTCCTAAAATTCGGATAATACATTAATTAATCCTTATATTGAAACCATCTTTGTGGTAGTAAAGTATTTTTATTTATATTTACCTCCTGTAGCCAGGGTCTGTATTATATGATGAGTTGGGATACCTTGAGTTATTGATTTTGATCATTGCCAGATCTGACTGGGGCGTCTGGAATGCCGAAGGCATTGCAGGATTTTTCCGGGGCTTTTCCCGGGCTTTGCTGTAGTTATGTTCATTTGTAAGGTTTTTTATTAAAAAGATACTTGTTAAGAACCAAATTAATTAAAAAGACAATTATGGAAAAGAATGCCAAACCTTTGATGGTTCCATGGGATTTTACCAAAGTTGCTGAATATGCACTTGAACATGCAGTAAAGATAGCAAAGATAGACGGCAACCCTGTATACCTTGCCCATATTGCCAAAAAGAAAGAAGAGGTAGCTAAGCTGAAGGCAACTCTGGATGCTTATGCCGGGGAAGCATATAATAAATATAACCTTAAGCCCCAAACGGTTGTGCGTTATGGTTCCATCTTTAACAGCATTGGCGAGATAGCCGATGAACTGGACGCCGAAATGGTGATCATGGGAACCCATGGTATTAAGGGAATGCAGAAAATAACAGGAAGCTGGGCCCTTAAGGTGATTGTTAGTTCCAAAGTGCCTTTTGTTACTGTTCAGGCACCTCCCTCAGATACTAACTTCAGGCATATTGTTTTTCCAGTTGACTTTCGCAGGGAAGACAAGGAAAAAGTTAACTGGCTGGTTTATCTTTACAAACATTTCAATTCCAGGATACACATACTTAAGCCGGATAAAACTGATAAGCGACTTTTAAGGGGAGTAAACACTAATATATTATTCACAAAGAAGATCCTTGATCAAAAGAAAGTCGAATATGATATAATAACCGCCCCCGGTAAAAAATCATTTGCAAAGGAAACGATAGATTATGCAGTCGAGGTAAAAGCTGATCTAATTGTCATTATGACCACCAAAAACATAGGCCTTGCTGACTATGTAATGGGTGCGGATGAACAATATATAATTGCGAACAGTGCAGGAATTCCTGTAATGAGTATTAATCCCCGAATAGGAGTTACCACAGGAGGCTTTGCCGCAATGGGCGGTTGATCAGATCGGTGGTACGGTAGTTTTTCAGGGGGCACATAAACCTGATATTATAATAATGAAGCATAAGAACAAGGATAATCCGTCCTTGTTTTTTTGTGGGTTTTAACAACAAGCGTCTAAGGAGTTGATCTTTTTTATTGGTTAACAACAAGTGTCTATGGAGTTGATTTTTTCCCGGGTTAACAATAACGTCTAAGGAATTAATATTTTTGTGGTTTAATAACGAATAGCTATGGAACTGGTTTTTGTTACGACAAACGAAGGCAAAATGAAGGAGATAAGCAATCTCCTTAAAGGGGGATTTCAACTGAAGAGTCTTAAAGATCTTGGATTTGACGGTGAAATACCTGAAATTAATCCCACCCTGGAAGAAAATGCATCGGCAAAGGCATTCTATATTTATGAAAGGTTTCAGGTTAATTGCTTTGCTGATGACACGGGACTTGAGGTCGAGTACCTAAATAACTGGCCGGGGGTTTATTCTGCCCGCTTTGCTGAAATGGAAGACAATATAAAGTTTGCCAGCAAAAAAGAACTGACCGAAGCCAATATTAATAAGCTATTAAGCCTGTTAAAAGGTAAGGATTCTCGGAAAGCCCGGTTCCGGACAGTTATTTCACTTATACTACAGGGAAAGGAAATCCGTTTTGAAGGTATGGTAAAGGGAGAGATAACGGAGGAGAAACGAGGCGAAGGAGGATTTGGATATGACCCTGTTTTTGTTCCCGACGGTTATGATAAAACATTTGCAGAAATGAGTCTTGAAGAAAAAAACAAAATCAGCCACCGGGCCATAGCTTTTGCGAAACTTGTTGAATTTCTGAACAGCAGGTAGAACATTTTAACCGAATCTTCGGGAGATTAATTACAACTTCATGGGTTAATTGTATGCATCGGTTATTTACAGTTATTCTGTTTCTGAGTTTATTTTGGGTATATGCCATTCCCGGCATACCTGTCGGCGCCTGGCGTGATCATCTTTCCTACACCCGGGGGACCCACGTTGCCCTGTCCGGCGATATTGTATATTGTGCCGCAGGACCCGGCTTAATAGTTTTTCGCAAGGATGACAGCAGTCTTGAAAAGCTTTCCAAGGCAAACGGCTTATCTGATGTAGATATTAGCAGCATAAAATGGTCGGATGAAAATGATCTTTTAATCGTAGGTTATGTAAACGGTAATCTGGATCTTATCAGTCACAACAAAATAACCAACCTGCCCGATATTTTACGTAGTTCCATTGCCGGTACCAAAAGCATTAACAATATCACGGTGGTTGACCGTCATGCATACCTTTCCTGTAATTTCGGAGTGGTGGTGGCCGACCTCGAAAGAAATGAAATAAGGGAGACTTATTACCTTGGTGAGGGTGGCTCAAGGTTAGCCGTGCATGATATAGCTTTCGACGGAACCTATCTGTATGCTGCAACATCTTCTGGTCTTTTCACAGCAGATATAAATGCAGCCAATCTGATGGATTTTTCATACTGGAGCCGGATGGATTTTCTGCCCGAGCCGGGGGCATTGTTTATGTCACTTGCCTGGTTTGACGGGAGTCTCTATGCAGTTCATATGACTAGCTCGGGAAGCTACGCTACATTAGTGATCGGCGAAAACAGCTGGGATTATTTCAGTCCCAACTCAACCAGTCCCGTAACACTGGATGTTCAGGGTAATTTTCTGTCGGTAATTAAAGTGTCGGAGCTTGAAATATATACTCATGGTCAGCAACTGGTGGAAAGTATTGATGATTACGGCTTCGGCTCTGTGTCCATCAGGGGCGCCGGGGTTGATGATGAGGGTAAGATCTGGATGGCCGACCGGCAATTCGGACTTGTAAGGCGCTCCGGCGGAGTATATAATGTACTGACCCCTCCCGGTCCGAGGACGAATAATGTTTTTTCAATTACATCTTATCCCGGACGAACCTATTTTGCCGCCGGGGGTTATAACCTGTCAATGAACAATCTCTTTATTCACGGTGAATATAGCACATTCAGCGATGGCTCATGGAGAAACGTGCGTAATTATGACTTCCGGGATGCAGTTTATGTAAAAGAACACCCTGATGATCCCGGCATTCATCTGATTGCAACATGGGGTTATGGTCTTGTTGAATACCGTAACGGAGAGTATTTCGCAACATATGGCGAGGAAAACAGTTCCCTTCAGTCAATTATACCGGGAGGCAACTATATCCGGATTGGCGGAATGGCATTTGATGACAATAAAAACCTTTGGCTGACAAACTATGGTGTGTCCAATCCGGTTTCTGTAAGAAAAGCCGATGGAGAATGGATTTCATTTCCTTACGGAGGAGTGATAAATCACGACCGTATTGGAGATATTATAATTAATCGCCTTGGCCAGAAATGGGTGCAGCTTCCCAGAGGCGGACTGTTTGTTTTCCAGAACTCTCCGGCAATTGACAATAACGGTGAAGACCTTACCAGGAAGTTGAACATAGTGGACGAAAATAATGATCTTCTCAGTAATGATGTTCTTTCAATTGCAGAAGACCATAACGGCTATATATGGGTAGGACTAAATGATGGTGTAGTGGTGTATTATAACCCTTCAGGAGTGTTTTCCGAAGACCATTTCTATGCTCACCGCATTATTGTTCCCGGATTACGGGAGGATGAGCTCGGATATCTTCTTAATAACGAAACAGTCACTTCCATAGCCGTTGACGGTGCCAACCGCAAATGGTTCGGCACGGAAAAATCGGGGGCATTCCTTATTTCGCCCGACGGAAGGCGGCAGATCCACAATTTCACCCGGGAAAACAGTCCACTGCTTTCAAACACCATAAATGACATAGAGATCGATCCTGCATCCGGCGAGGTGTTTTTTGGAACAACCGAAGGAGTTGTTTCCTTTCGTGGTGATGCCACCTCTTCGAATTCTTCATTCCGGGATGTTTATGTATTTCCCAATCCTGTGAGGGAAGATTATGACGGTCCCGTCACCGTAACCGGTCTTGTAAAAGATACCGTTGTTAAAATTACCGATATCAGTGGTAACCTGGTTTATGAAACTGTCTCTCTGGGAGGACAGGCTGCCTGGGATGGACGCAATCATCGTGGACGCCGGGTCGGCACCGGGATATACCTGGTATTCCTTTCAAGTCCCGACGGCAGTGAAACCCACGTTACCAAATTAATGTTTATTCATTGAGATGCTGCATAAGACACGCGGAGTGGTGCTTCATACCATAAAATACACTGACAGCAGTGTAATATCCCATATATATACCGAGAATTTCGGGCGAAAATCATTTATTATTACCGGAGCACGCGGAAAGAAATCTCCCGCAAGGGTCAATCTTCTTCAGCATCTTTCCATACTTGATATGGAAGTATATATAAAACAGACCCGCGATCTGCAAAGAATAAAAGAAATCAGGATTCATGAACCATTTTCTTCCATACCCTATCATCCCGTAAAAAATGCAGTGGCCCTGTTTGTTTCGGAGATCCTTTACAAAACCCTGCAGGAGGAGGAGCCTAATCCAAACCTGTTTTCATACCTTCTGAATGCAATAATGATCTTTGATCTGTCCGGCAAGGGTTATGCCAATTTCCATCTCCTGTTCCTGCTTGGCCTGACACGTTATCTTGGCTTTTTCCCCCGGAACAATTACAACCTGTCAAACGAATTTTTTGACATTGAAAATGCCAGATTTACAGTCACCCGACCATTGCATCCCCATTTTATTTCACCCGATGCCAGCCGCCACCTTCCCGGACTCATGGAATGTTCATTTGAGAATATGGACAAGATCCGACTCAATTCAGCAATGAGAAATAATCTGCTTAAGGGAATACTGGATTATTACCGCTTTCATATTCCGGTCATGGGAAATATAAAATCCTTTTCCGTGTTGAAGGAGGTTTTTGAATCTGGATAACTCATTTGTAGCAGAACAATATTATCTTTATAAAGTCTGTTTAATTAAGGATTTTGACCGAATATTACCTAAATCTAAACTGTAATTTATGCCATTGATCAATTCTCTGGTTTCATGGTTCAATACCAGCAGAATACACCAGATTGATTTTTTAAAGAAACATCCTGAAGAGGTGCAACGGGAGACACTCCTAAAATTGCTGAGTTCTGCCAGGGATACCGAATTTGGCAGAAAACATGGCTTTAAGGATATTGACTCTGAAAGCGAATTTAAAAGAAATCTCCCTTTACTCACTTATGAAGAAACCAAACCTTATGTTGAAAGATTAATGGAGGGGGAGGCCGATCTGCTATGGCCCGGAGAAATAAAGTGGTT
>PWPZ01000147.1 GCA_003556985.1 Bacteroidota bacterium | reverse complement strand
TGTATATAAAATAGAGATTATTAGAATAGCAAAAAGCGCAGCAGTAATATTTATCATCATCATCAGCCATATGCTGATCAGAAAGCCGGAAAGCGATAAATACCATCGTGATTTGAACAGTGGCCGATAAGCGGGATCTGATCCGAAATGGTTAAGAAATGAAATAAGGCACAAAGAACTGTAGGATACCAGGAAAAACATTGTGATTATCTGAGCCACCACATCCAGGTCTCCTATTATCACGAATAGCATGGCTATAATAACTGTGATCAGGGATGCATTGTAAGGCTCATTTGTTTCGGTCCGACCTCTTGAAAAGATATAATTAAGTCGTTTGGCAGGCAGTGACCTGTCTACCGCCAGGGCCTGCAGTGTACGGGGTGCAACAAGAACCGATCCCAGTGCCGATGATATTGTTGATGCTGCCAGTCCAAGGGGAATAACCAGGGGGCCGAACAAGGCAATTCTGCTCATGATGAACTGATCATCAAGAAGTTCCTGCGGGGTTGCCGATGAGGCGAGTTTCCAGGTTATGAAAAAGTAAACAAGCATACCTACCAGGGTGGCCGATATGGTGCCGAGGGGGATTGATTTCCCCGGATTCCTTAGATCTCCGGAAAGGCCTACTCCCACAGTTATTCCTGTAAAAGCGGGAAAGATAATAGCCAGGACAAGGAAAAAATCTTCCCGGTTCCGGAAGTTGAAGTTCATCATACGGGCGGCCTCCCCATATTCTGAGTCTCCCAGGAAAAAAAACAAAATAGATATAAATAACAGGGCTACAACAATATAAAGGGTTTTAATTCCAAGGTTTGCCCCTTTCTTCAGGATTATAGCCGAGAGAATGGTCATTGCGGGTATGCTTATTACCTGCCGGGGAAGCCAAATGTTGAACCGGTTCTGTACAAAGCTGAAGAAGGGTTCGAAAGCTTCGGTGAAGGCAATAACGTAGAACGCAACACTGATTGCCTGGGCCAGGTACAGGGTAAGTCCGATAGTTGCTCCGATATTCAGTCCGAAAGACCGGGAAATGATATAATAGACGCCGCCACCCTCAACCCTCTGGTTGGTAGCTATTTCAGAAATTGCAAGTGCGGCCGGGATCGTGACGGCGTGACTTACAACAATTATCAGTGCCACACCCCAGAAACCAAGCGTTCCGGTTGCAAAGCCGAAACGCAGGAAAAGTATTGCCCCGAGAATTGTTGCTATTGAAGTAAAAAAGACTGGTGCGGTGCCGAAACGTCTTGCTTTGTCTTTTGGGCTTTGCATACATAAGTTATTATAGCCATGCAAAAATATTAAAAAGTTTAATTAAAATTCTTTGCATGAATCGTCCCTGATAAAAAAACTGCACATCAGAAAAAGGCTGGATGTGCAGTGCTATAGTGAATTGCGTGAAATTTCAGATAAACAACCTGTTATAAACATCCATGAAATCGTTGTGGGTTGAGTTGCATAAAGGCGGGCTTTTCTGTTCAACACCCCTTTCACCAAGGTCCATATTGTGTTGTTCAAATTCCCTCATGAAATTTCGGGAAGCCCTTCTTGTTCCCAATCCGATAAAAAAGAATAATATAAACAAACCGGCCAGGACATATACAATTATTTTGGATGTTTCGGTTTTTGACCCAAGGGCTGCGGTCATTGCATTGAAAAGCAGCCATAAGGCATACAGGTTAACCGCCAGCGATATAAGAGCCCCCAGGAACCAGTGAATGCCAGCGAAAACATTCAGGAAGGCGGAAACGGGCATTATTACCAGAAGAGCAGCAGACACATGGACGATGGGTTCAAAATCGGTCTTCCCTCCTGCAATTGCAACCAGCAGCAGAATTATTACGGCTCCTAAAAACAACCCTATCAATGCTGCTACAATGGATCCGAAAAAAGCCAGCACACCGACCGCACCGCCAAACATTCCTCCCATTGCCCCGCCTGCATGGGTAAGGTTGAGAATACTCCAGAGAAGGTGAAAAATTCCTGCTACAGCCCCATATAATACTGCCTTAAGTACGGGAATGCCCAGTCCTCCTTCAGTAGACAAGGTGCTGAAATATTCCCTGGGGTTAAACAGCGTCTGTTTGGAATCTTCAACAAATGAGTTGAAATTGAATGCATTGCTTTCCATATTAATTCTTTTAGGTTAGATTAAAAAAATAACCAAATAAAGGTAAGCAAAAAAGAACTCCAATTCAAAAAATTTCACTGTGAAAGTGGTTCAAACAGGAGACTGAAAGGGGAAACTTACTCTCCGAGTGAAATACCGATTCCTTTTGCTGTTTTGAGAAGATTGGAATTTTCTGTTACGAACTTGTTTTTCTGGATTGCATCAATGAGGGGGATAGAAATGATATTGGGATGCCTGTAGGCAACCATTTCCCCGTACCGCTCCTCCAGAACCATTTCAAAGGCCTTTACACCAAACTGGGTGGCCAGTATCCTGTCATATGCAACCGGTATGCCTCCCCTTTGCAGGTGACCCAGCACAGTTTCCCTTATATCGGCGGTAACGCCTTCTTGTTTTAGT
>PWPZ01000219.1 GCA_003556985.1 Bacteroidota bacterium | reverse complement strand
TTACTGAACAGGAGATCCAAAAGCGC
This sequence comes from Bacteroidota bacterium, assembly GCA_003556985.1. Lineage (GTDB taxonomy): Bacteria > Bacteroidota > Bacteroidia > Bacteroidales > PUMT01 > PXAP01. The sequence goes on along the minus strand of PWPZ01000219.1, from coordinate 2,512 downwards.
CGGAAAAAATGGAAACGGCCTGACACGAAGCCACTGACCGGAATTCTGAAAAAATACAGGAGTTCCGTATCTTCCGCATCTGAAGGGTGTATTACGGTTTAAGTGGATTTTGTATTTCACTAATTGGCAACTTTCAGCAATTTACCTGCAGGTACCGGTTCAGTGAGTTCCATATTGTTCAGAAATGCAAATTCATCCATTTTGTCGTCTGGCACTCCCATTGCACGAAAGATATCTGAAAGTGTTCCGGCACTTTCCACCCGTCTTATACTGATCCTTTGGGGTTGCACATTCAATCTGGCCGGATCGGACAGTTTGTCGAAGTTATTCATTGTAGATTCAAACTGCTTAGCGTAACCATCAAAAGTAGCTTCGGCCGACACTCCATGAAAAACATAGTACGTACCGTCATCATCAATAAAATAAGACAACACCCTTATATTTCCATCCTGCTCTTGTGTTGGCTGTGTTGAAGTTGCTGCAATGGCAGGCATTCCGTTTACGGTGGTTCTCCGGGTTTCCTGCACATTAAGCTCAAGCTGCTGAAGGGTTGTCTGCGCTGCCTCTTCCAGTGATGCCTGCCCGGAAATACTGAATACTATCAGAGCCTGCCTGTCCGGCGGACCGATCCTTACCTGGGTGGGTGCATTTTCAAGTTCCCAGCCGGATGGAAAAGGAAACTGAAATTCCAGTTCCGGATGGTAAAACACATTTCCGTCGACGTAGCCTTGCCGCGGGTCATCCCCGTAAACCATCCCGTCAAGCATTCCAAGATAGGATTCCTCATTTACCTGCCATTCTTCAATATCAAGTTCTTCCTGCCATTTTTCGGCATCCTGACGCACATCATTGAAGCGGTTACCAGGATCAGGATGAGTTGAGAGGAAATTCGGGATTCCGGCGCGTTCCTCTGCCAGGTTCATCTTAATCAGCACTTCAAAGAAATTTGCCATCTCACGGGCATCATATCCGATTTTTGATGAATATTCCACTCCCAGCCTGTCGGACTCACGCTCATCGTCCCTGCTGAATCTCAGAAAAAGAAGTTCCATCCCGGCCATGGCAACCTGGCCATATCTTGCAAACTCTTCCGAGGCGATCATCCCCCCGATCAAAAGTATCTGGCCCAGTTGCTGCCTGGAAGCGCGGCTGGCAGAATGACGAGCGGTTATATGACCCATCTCATGTCCCAGAACGCCGATCATTTCAGCTTCATTATTGAACTGTGCAAGGATACCACGTGTGAAATATATAAATCCTCCGGGGACTGCAAATGCATTTATAACCGGCGAATCAAGTATTCGGAAATGATATTCGAGTTCGGGCCTGTGTGAGATCTTGGCCATTTCTGCACCTTTTTCCTCGATCAGTGCAAGGAGCGGCGGATTTTCATATAGTCCGAAGGCCGATATTATCTGGGGATCATATTCCTGACCCATCCTTATTTCCTGCCTTTCACTCATAAACATCAGCTGTCTCCTTCCGGTTACAGGATTGACGGCACATGAGGATAACATTGCGATTGCAATAATAGAAAATACCGTCAGGATAATATTATGTCCTTTTACAAATCTCTTCATAACGGATAATTTTAAGGTTCTCTGTTGTCTCGGGCCCCTCCAGCTTAATTGTCAGTAAGATTCCTTAAAATCAGACCCGCAGTTGCCTTAAATATTCAAGCAGGCCAAAAACATTCAGCAGCCATACTACAAGAAGTATTATGACCACGGTATTAAGAATGCTTTTTACTGTCGGATGCATAGGAATCAGGTTGACCAGCCAGAGAAGGACACCGACAACTATTATGGTAATAAGGATAGAAAGTACAGACATAGATATTTTTTTTCGGATTCTTTTTACTTAAAGATAATGAATATTCAGCAAATAAGTGAACTTATTTTATTATCTTGTTCTTAAGTCGCTTCATTATCCTTTTAATCTTGCTAATCTGGATGGAGTGTTTCTCTGTCCCCCCCTCTCCCAGCAAAAAGGCATAGGGCTGCATGAATTCAATGTGCCCGAAAAGTATTCTCATACTTGCAAGAAACGGAAAAATAAGCAGCATGCCCGGAATACCCCATACCATGCTGGCAGCAACCAGGCCTGTAATAACGAAAAACGGACTTATATTAACATTTCCGCCTACGATATTCGGGGTGAGAATATTATTCTCGATAAACTGAATTATTATAAAAAGTATCAACACCCTGAATGCAAGAACAGGATCGCCTTCCACAAGAAAGGCAAATGTAAGCGGAACCAGTCCCCCCAGCAATGTACCAAAATAAGGTATAAGATTAAATATTGCTGCCGTCACTCCCAGAGGAATTGCAAATGGAAGTCCGATAATCAACAGCCCGGCAGAGTTAATGAAAAAAAGAATAAAAACAACTAATATAACTCCACCCAGGTAACGCACCATTACATTAGCTATTTCACGTAACACGGCGACCATTTTTTTTCTCCTGTATCTTCCGGCAAGATTAAGCAGGAAATACATGAATTTTGTGCG
>PWPZ01000212.1 GCA_003556985.1 Bacteroidota bacterium | reverse complement strand
CTTTTCCTTCTTTCCTTAGAAAATCGGGGATCCCTTTTTTGGCACCCTCCGATTCATAATAGATATTAGCCTTGCCGGCCACACCGCGGAAAAGGTTTATAAACTCCATCAGAAAGGCAATGGCCACATTTTTATCGGCATCCTCCATGCCCTTTGCCAGCTCCCAGAGAGCTCCGAGTGCCGAAGTTCCGGTGCGCTTCTCATTTATGGGCCCGAGTATGCTGCGGAAAACCCTGATACACTCACGCACGGTTGATTTTTCCAGTATATGCAGGTCGTTATCGATCTCAAATATCCTTCTTTCCGCCTTGTCAAGATAGCCGTACATGGCATCCCTGGCTGCTTCTACATCAGGCGCTGCAATAAGCAGCTCATGTATCTCGCTGTTCGAGCCCCACAGCATATTGATATAGCTGTGATAATCATAATCGAACTTAGTCCTCAGCATTGCGAATGAATCGGCAAAAATATCGTCCACTATCTTTGTGCCGACGTAATTTATGCCGTCATGCTGTTTGGTTTTGACAAGTTTCTTTTCCGGGCCGGAACCGGCCGGTTTTTTTGAATCCCGGGTTTTCGCGGCTTTTTTTGTGCCGGATCCTGATTTTTGCATAGTCGGAAATTTTTTTGTTTATATAATTTTGCCTGCTTAACCGCCGGATGATATCCGGAAAATATGTCTGGGCAAAAGGCAGCCGGTGAAAAGAATGCTATGTCCGGCGCCTCGATAATATCCTGCTAAGCGCCCTCACCCTCGATGGTTCTGCTATAAACCTCTTGTCCCGGTCGAGCAAAATCATCGTTGGTGTGCCTATAAGCTGATAATCGGCTGCAATTTCACAATCCCATCTCTTAAAGGAGCTGTAATTGATCCAGTTGTAACCACCCTTTTCAATATGGTCAAGCCACATCTGCTCATCATCTTCTATCCCTATGGCAACCACCTCGAGAAATCCTTCGTGGTTATCCCTGTAATCACTGTATAGCTCATAAAGGTCATCCATGACATCCTCACAGAAATGGCACCAGCTGCCCCAGAAAAGCAGGAGGGTGTGTTCTGCCGGGATATCGGACAGGTCGATCATCCGTCCGTCGAGTGCCGTGAAGCTGAAGCTACTGACAGGGTCACCCTCCTCGAGCTCTTCCAAAGCAGAAGGTGAATCCTGATCAAGAAGCCGTCCCTCTTCAAAGCAAATATTGCCCAGAAGATAGCGGTCCGTGAGGTGTTCCGACACAAGATCCATTTCCATGCTCTCAAATCCGTTGATAAGATATTCGAGCACAAAATAGTAAACCGCCTCGTTCTCCATAGCATGATTCATGATAATATCGGCGGCACGGATAAGCTCCTCCTGCTGCTCCTCATCATCGAGATCATTGCCGGTATAAAGAGAAAGATAACGAATGACCCTGCGGGGAATAAGGTCGGTATGCAACAGCACAGAATCGGCAAAATGGCCCTTGTGAAAAAAATTCTTCTTAATCTCCTCCAGTCCCCCGTCATCGGCAGGCGATCCAACCCTGGGCACTTTCTGGAAACGGGCAATTCGGGAAAAGATGGTTTCGCTGTTTTTCTTTACAAGGTTGTCTGTGTAATTTGCCCTTCGGTTCTGAACACGTCTGTGCTGCCGCTCCAGACGCCGGTAAAAGCCGTCATCCTGGGGATAGTCAAGCAGGGCTGTCCCGAGAGCGTTAACCTTATTGTCAAACCTGCGCATTCGGCGCATATACTGGTAATATAACCTGTTTTCCTCCGAAAGGATAACCTCCATGCTGTCAACAGGGTAGGCATAGTTTGTATTAAACATCACCGTGCTGCCGTCCCAGATAAGGTCAAACTGCTGCCGGTGCTGGTCATAATATCCGGGCATCGTGCTTCTGCCCATGGCGATCCTGTACAGTCCGCGACTCCTTTCGGGCGGAAAGAAAAATTCAAAACTGCCGTCAGTGTCTGCCATAGCAGAATCCAGCAGGTTGACCTGATCTCCGTAAAGTTTGTAAAGCAGGATCTTTCGTCCCGGCAGGCCTGAAACACGGCCGTATATCCTGTCCGGCTCAATAATACTATCAGCTCCCGGAATGTCTGACGCCTCATTGCCAGCACAGGAGAAAAAGAGCACCAGTAAAAACAGGAACACAGAGATTACCATAGCAGTGCGAGTTTTAAATGAAGTATGGCTAAAATACAATATTTGTGCAGAAATGTAAAACTACCCCGGAAAAATTATATAAATCACACTGGCCACAAGAAAAACAATAAATCCTTAAAATGGCTGTTTTTTATCTCAAATGAACATGAATTTTGCAACTGACCAATATTTCTATTGAACATTAAGATCAGCATGCAAAATCGACGAAATCAAATTTTATTAGCTTTTAAACAAAATTTTGGCTTTTTTACAGGATAAATGTTATAATTTCGCCTTTTAACTTTAACATGTATAACTCCGTAAGCGGACCTGTTTATTGTGCAAAGGCCTGACTATTAACTGAACAACATCTATTATGCCGGGATACAAAAAGACCAATATCATTGGAGGGTGGG
>PWPZ01000238.1 GCA_003556985.1 Bacteroidota bacterium | reverse complement strand
TATAAGAAATACTTAATTCCGGAAAGACATTTTACGCTGGCCCCGTATTCAAGGTATTCTGAGCCGGATGGTTTTCCATCAATTATGGGTAATTTTGTATTGTCTGCCGGCCGTGTCGATGGACTGGTACGGGAGATGATTTGTAAATCAAAGCAAAATGGTACGAACAATTACCACCGAGAGGATCCCGATCAAGCTCTGGCTTGATGATATAGAGGAGGGGGCCATGCAGCAGGCCAGGGATATTGCAAACCTGCCCTTTGCCGCCCGGCATGTGGCCATTATGCCCGATGCCCACCAGGGCTTCGGCATGCCCATAGGCGGTGTGCTTGCCACCCGGGGCGTGGTGATACCAAATGCGGTGGGAGTGGACATAGGCTGCGGCATGTGTGCGCTGCGGACTTCACTGACCCGGTTCAGCCGGAGCGACCTTGGCAGGGTCGTTGACAGGATCAGGACCTCCATCCCGGTCGGGTTCAAACATCACAGTCAGCCGGGAAAAGATCTTTTGCCTGCCATAGAGACCAGGCTTCCCGTTGTGGAGCGGGAATTCAACAGTGCCACATACCAGGTAGGTACGCTCGGCGGTGGAAATCATTTTATCGAATTGCAGAAAGGCTCTGACGGATATCTGTGGATAATGGTCCATTCCGGCAGCAGGAACCTGGGCAAACAGGTGGCCGACCATTACTACAGGGAAGCGGTGAAGCTCAACGAAAAGGAGGGAAAAAAAAAGGAAATTCCCCGCCAGCTTGCCGCTCTCCCTGTCGATTCAGACATCGGCCGGTTATATCTGAACGAGATGCAGTATTGCATCAACTTCGCCTTTGCCAGCAGAAGACGGATGATAGATGCAGTCTCAGAAATTATTGCCGGCTATTTCAAAAATGTCGTCTTTAACGATTTTATCAATATTGCCCACAACTTTGCCAGTGACGAAACCCATTTCGGGGAGCGGCTCATGGTTCACCGGAAGGGGGCAACATCGGCAAAAAAGGATGAGCGATGCATCATCCCCGGGTCGCAGGGAACAAGCAGCTATATCTGCAGGGGCAAAGGGAATCCCGAAAGCTTTCAGAGCTGTTCACACGGTGCCGGCAGGGTAATGGGGAGGAAACAGGCCCAGAAGCTGCTTGACCTTAAAAAGGAACGAAGATGGCTTGATGAAAAAGGGGTCATTCACAGCCTGTTAAACAAAAAAGACCTTGACGAGGCAACATCGGCATACAAGGATATAAACCGGGTAATGAAACTGCAGGAAGACCTGGTAGAGATTGTTACCGAACTCCAGCCACTGGCGGTGGTGAAGGGCTGAATAAAAAACTGAACCCAGCCTGAGACGGAAGGGTTAAAAACAGCCAGAAAAAAACCCGGCAAAATTGCCGGGTTTTGTGTTGCCGTGTGTCAATAAGTGATTATGCTCAGGAAGGTAAAAGATCCCTTTGTCGCGGGTCAACAAATGCCTCTCTACCTCCCAGGTGGTGATGTCGCTACTGCGGGGGAAGGAAGTGCTGGGTAATTTTCCCGGAAACTTTATCCTTAAGGATCCTCTTCACCGAGCCGTCGGGCATTACTTCCTCCTTAACCAAAAGATGGTCCTTGTCAAATTCATCAAAAACGGCAATTGGATCAGCCTTTTCCTGTCCGCGCCATACATCGAGTTTGACGGGCTCCCATTTTTTACTTTCCACTGAGCGGTAGCAGGCTTCCATAATTTCATTTACAATATAGCCGTCATAAAATGTCTCCCGGGGCTTTTCTCCTTTTTCCCATGCATTAAGCATATCGGTGAACATATTATTGTTCCCGAGTTCATGACCCTCATCGGCAACGGGGAACAACCAGCCGCGATCCGTTTCGGCTTTTTCGGCCACATAGCCTTTTTTTCCGCCGGCAGAAAACATCTCAATTCCGGTGCGCAAAAAATTATTTATCCAGATCGTTCCTTCGGTGCCCATTACCTCATCACGCAAATCCATGCCGCCCCGGAAGGTCCAGCTTACCTCAAACTGTGCCATGGCGCCGTTATCATATCGCACGAAACCAATGGCATTGTCTTCCGCATCTATCGGTTTTACAAGGGTATCGGCCCAGCATATAACTTCCACCGGTCTTACATCTTTTCCTATATAACCACGTGCAATCTCTATGCAATGGCACCCCATGTCGAGGAGAACACCGCCTCCTGAAATTTCCCTGTCCCAGAACCAGTCGGAATGGGGACCGGGATGGGTTTCCCTGGAGCGCACCCAGATCACTTTACCGATGGTGCCTTTTCTGACCGATTCAAATCCGGAGATACACTTTGGAGTATAAACCAGATCCTCAAGGTAACCGTTAAAGATGCCTGCTTTTTCTACTGCATCAAGCATCTGTTTTGCCTCTTTCGGATTCCTCCCCAGAGGCTTTGTGAAGAGCACGGCCTTTTTTGCCTTAGCTGCAAGTAATACCGCTTCAAGATGAAGATTATTGGGAAGTCCGACAACAACAACCTCTGTGTCCGGATTGTTTACGGCTTCCGACATATCGGTGGTCCAGTGGGGAATACCGTACTTTTCAGCAAAGGCCCGTGCCCTGTCACCATCACGGTCGCAGACTATATGCACTTTGTCTTTACTTCGTAAGCCATGGAGTGATTCTGTGTAAAAACCGCCGATAAAACCGGCGCCTAGCATCGTGACTTTAGCCATAATTTTAATTTTTTTTTGTTTGCTTTTTTTACCTGTATGCCATCACCGGCAGGAAATATTGTTATGCAAACAATAATAGCTAAAATACCCGATAAAAAAAAGCCCCGATGCCGTATGGCATTGGGACCTTTTTAATGCTGTAACAGTTTTCCTGGTCAACCGAAAAACATCTGAGACCGATATTTTTCAAAGATTGCCGGATCACTCCTTATAATGTAAATCACGATTTATCCAAGGTACATCCTGAGCAGCTTGTTCTTGGATTTGTGCCGCAATCTCTTCAGTGCCTTTTCCTTGATCTGCCGGGTACGTTCCTTGGTCAGCCCAAGCTCTTCGCCAATGGCCTCAAGTGACATTTCCTGTCTTCCCAGACCGAAATAGCATTCCAGCACATTCCGTTCCTTCTCCGACAATATGCTAAGGGTACGAGATATCTCCTTGCGAAGGGAATCGGTCATAAGCTCTGAGTCGGCAACCGGCGAGTCCTTGTTCTCCTTCACATCAAGCAGACTGTTGTCTTCTCCGTCAACAAAGGGAGCATCGAACGACATGGGGCGCCCGTTGAGCTTCAGTGTGCCGGCAACTTTTTCCTTGCTCATTTCAAGTTTTTCAGCAAGTTCCTCGGCAGAAGGATCCCTTTCATTCTCCTGTTCGAACCTGGAACTTATTTTATGGATCTTCCCAAGTGAACCAACCTGGTTTAGGGGCAGTCTCACAACCCTTGCCTGCTCGGATATTGCCTGCAAAATGGACTGGCGGATCCACCATACGGCATACGAGATAAATTTAAACCCTTTGGTTTCGTCGAATTTTGTTGCAGCCTTAATCAGCCCGAGATTTCCTTCATTGATAAGGTCGGGCAGGCTCAACCCCTGAAACTGGTACTGTTTGGCTACCGATACCACAAACCTCAAATTGGCCTTTACCATTTTCTCCAGAGCTATCTGATCGCCTTTTTTTATCCGCTGGGCAAGCTCCACCTCCATTTCGGGACTTATTAGTTCCTCCTTGCCAATCTCCTGCAAATATTTCTCAATAGAATTCGAATCACGGTTAGTGATTGACTTCGTGATTTTTAATTGCCTCATTATAATGTAAATTTTTTTTTGTTAACTATTATTAACTACAATTTCTTTCATTTATTATGATAACTCATCAGGATTTTAAAGCGCTCAGGTTCAATGTTGTAATTGGGAGGGTCTTTCGATTTATTAATTAATCCAAGTAATTTTAACTCAAGGATGTGATTGGTGCCTGCAGGTTGTGAAATCTTTAGCTCGCGGAGAATACTCCCGAGAGATGCGGGACCTTTTTTATTCAAAAAATTCAGAACCGCCATCTTAACTTCATCATTAAGAATTTCTTCAGCCCTTTCCCTGGTCAGTTTTTCAACAATATTGTCACCTGTTTGTTCATGCATTTCCTGATTATTTTTCATCTGAAGAATTTTTATGTTGTTTTTCAGAAATTTTCATTTCAACTGCCACCTGGATTACAGCTCTTTTTAACCGGCCAGGGATTTTTTCATACCACTTTTTTATCTATATAGTTTGAATTCATAATATGCAGGGTTCCCATATAATTAAGTTTGAATTCAACTAAATCACCCACCTTGTACTTCGGCTTTTTTGTTCCAAGATCAACCACAATCATATCCGAACTGGCTCCCGAAATTTTAACCTTCCTGTCGACCGGATCCAGATTATCTGTACTGATGTCAAGCAACCCGATATCAAGTATTGCCCGGTAAGAGGTTTTGCCAAGATCTTTATCATCAAACTCAAAAGTTTCTCCGGCAACATTTTTACCCAATTCCCCGACAGGAACAACCGGCTTTTCAGTCAGCTCAATGATTTCGGCATGAAGCTTGAATATTCCGTTTTTCATCCCTCTAATAATCTTTTCGGTAAAAAGGTCCTTGCCGAAAAACAAAGTCTCCCCCACCCGGAAATGATCTACCGAAGCTGGCAATATACCCTTAATCATAAGCGGAATTGTAACCGATGACCCGCCTGAAACATACCGGATCTTCCTTTTGAACCGGGCTTCGATCAGCTGCTTGTAGAGCCCGAGCTGTATAAGCTTATCCTGACTGGGCATTATGCCGTACAGACAGTTCAGGTTTGTTCCTATGCCTACCACCTCAATATTGGAAAGGTTAAAAATCTGGCCGTAAAATTCAATAAGATAATCGCCCAGAACTCCTTCCCGCAAATCACCCATTTCAATCATGATTATGACCTTATGGATCTTGTCCTGCCTGATCGCCTCTTCATTCAAAATCCTTATGGTGTATAATTCGGTATTCAGGCTGATGTCGGCATATCTTACAACCGAGCGGACTGCTCTTTTTGCGGGCGGTTTAATGTATATGGTTTCAATGTCCGGATCGATTTTCTTGACAGCCTTCAGGTTACTTACTCTCGAATCGCAAATCTGCTTCACTCCCAAACCCATAGTTTCCTTCAGGTAGGTGCTGTTTCCACAAAGCAACTTTGTAACGATTCCCCATGTAATATTATTATCCTGAAAAAGATTATTTAGAAAATTATAATTGTGTTTCAGTTTTTCACGATGCATCTCCATGAAAGCCATGGCAATATTGTATTAGTTGACCACCGTCCTGGGAATTCCCCTGGGCAGCCGGGTTAATAATTCATAATTAAGTTGATTACTGAATTCACTGAAGGAAGCAACAGAAATGGCAATATTACCCTGATCGCCGATCAGAACTACTTCATCTCCGGTTTTTACCGAGGGTATTTTGGTCACATCTGCAATAAGCATATTCATATTAACCATGCCAATGACAGCAATCCTCTCTCCTTTTATCAGTACACGGCCCTGGTTACTGAGTGAACGGCTGTAACCGTGAGAATAACCAACCGGGACGATGGCAATTTTTTTATCTTCCTGGGCAAGATATACAGTTCCGTAACTTATAAATTCCCCTCTTTTCACATTCTTCAGAGCCATCACCCGGCTTTTCCATCTTATTACCCTTTTCAGCGGATCATCCATCACCTTCTTTTTGCTCAGGTAATACATTAAGGTTTCCGCGCTCGGCCAGTAACCATACTGAAGTATGCCTATACGGACCATGTTAAACCTTGCCGCGGGATAAGTGATAGCTGCAGCAGAGCTGGAAACATGCCTGTACTCGGGAACCAGTCCCCGTCCGTTAAATATCTTGCATAGCCTTGTATAGCGTGTAAGCTGTTTCTGGATCCTTACATGATTGGCTACACTTTCGGCACCGGCCAGATGGGTACACAGACCTTTAAGGACAAAGCAGTCGGGGTGACTTGTAATAATGCCGGCAGCCTCCTTAAGCTCCTTCATATGCATCCCCGTGCGGTTCATGCCTGTTTCCATCTCTATGTGAATAAGAGCCGGTTTACCGCATTTTTCTGCGATGGAAACCACTTTCTTCAGTCTCGCCGGTTCGAACACAAAAAACTCCAGACCGTTTTCAATAGCCCAACCGAGATCATCATCATTCATCCAGCCCATGATCATCATGCTGCTTTCGGGGCTCCTGACCTTAATTAGCTCCCTGGCTTCGCACGCACTGAAAACGGAAAAATGAGAGATGCCGGCTTTTTCAGCCAGCGGCACAAAAGACTTTACCCCATGCCCGTATGCGTTGGCTTTCACCACCGACGATAGCACGATCGCGCTGCCAAAATGATTTCGCAGAAATTCAATATTTCCTGTAACCGCTTCCTCGCTTATCTCAATGACCGATGTATCACTCATTAATCTGTATTTAACAATTCCCTGCATATTTCCCCGATTAACCTGACCCCGGTACTTATGATTTCATCGGGAAAATCATAATCGGGATTATGAAGGTCAGGATGATCAATGCCCGCACCAATTCCAAACAACATGCCGCGATATTTCCGGGTAAACCATCCGAAATCCTCCGACCATCTAAAGGCACTCTCCAGGTTCACTGTTCTGTAACCCAGCCGACTGGCTATTTCCCCTGCAAGTGAAACAATAAATGGATCATTGGCCGTGAGAGGAAATTTTTCAGTCCAGTCGACCGACACCCCAAGTTTCTCCTTTCGGGCAATATCGTGCACCAACCCGACCGCCCCGGTCTTTAAAAGTTCCATCTCATTTTCATCAAAGGCCCTGAGCGTGGCCATTATTACGGCTTCTCCGGGACTTGTGCCAAAAGCTATTTCTCCGAGCCTGGCATGTATCACAGTGGCCAGGGTATAATTTTTAAATTTGCTGTCACGGGGAAGTTCCGGCAGCTTATTTAAAATATGCGACATTGCGGCTGCGGGACTGATGCCGTTTTCCGGCTCACCGGCATGGGAAGTCCTCCCTTTAAGGTTGACGATCATGCCTTCCGAGGCAGCTGCAAATGCCTCCTTGCGCAATATTATCTCATTAAGGCCATAGCCCGGCAGGTTATGCATGGCCAAAACATAATCGGGCTCTATAGCAGAAAAACGCCGGTCATTTATAACCGAATGGGCACCCCTGCCGATTTCTTCGGCCGGCTGAAACAGCACAACCAGCTCTCCCTGTTCCGGCCTGTTCCCGGAAAACAATCGGGCAACACCGGCGGCAACGGCCATATGTCCGTCATGCCCGCATTTATGCGACACTCCGGGATTGAGAGATTTATATCCAAGTTCATTTGATTCGTAAATCGGCAGGGCATCAAGTTCGGCCCTTACCATTATCCGCCTGCCGGGTTCTTTACCCCTGAACCTTGCGGCAATGCCATAACCTCCGAGTCCGGTGATAAGTTCATCAGGCTTAAGTTCCTTAAGGAATCCGGATATTCGTTCAGAAGTTTTTATCTCATTACCCGACAATTCAGGAAACTTATGCAGCTCCTTACGGAGATCTGTCAATAACTCATGATCCGGCGATATGTCCATAACTGCTGGAAAAAATTACTATTTCTTCTTTTTTGCCAGCCTCATTTCCATGTACTTGTTGGTAAAACCAAGCTTTTGGTATAAAAATCTTGCGGGGTTATCATGTTCCACATGGAGCTTGACATCACCTTCCGCCAGGTCAATGGCCTTATTCATAAGTTCCCGGCCATAGCCCTTGCCCCTGAACTTCTGATCTACGGCAATATAAACCAGGATATTTTCGGGAATATACCCTTCCATTCCGGTTTTGTTTATTACTACTACCCCGACCGTTTCGTCACCTTGCTTTCCCTGCAAAACAAAGCCTCCTGGCCTTCCGGATTCAGCAAGGGCATAAGAAACGGCTTTCCCTATGGCTTCACTTGTGTCACGAAACTGGTCAAGGTGGGTGTGAAGAAAATCAATAATCTCCTTCCTCTCTTCCTTTGTAATGGGATTTGATGGATCGAAAAATTTAAAATCAAGCATATTTTTGATTTAGATTGGCAAATTTTAAACCCGGGAAAGTAAACAAGACAGGTTGCAGAATGCAAACAGGTTTAAAATGAACCCTGAATTTTTTTAATATCACAAAGGTAATCAAAAAAAGGGGAATTCCAAAATGCTGCCGGCTTCAGGCATTATCATAACATCCTGCACCATAAGCACTCCCTTATTGACTGCCGGTGATATGCCATAGCCCCTGAAGGTTCCTTTCAAGCACTTTTTTTATATCTTCGCCCTCGGTATGACCCAGAATACCTACCGTCCCATTAAATTCCGAAGCCTGAAGGGCAGCTATCATATCTGCTTCCTGATCACCGCCTCCAATGTCAGTTATCTTTGGTCCCTCCCTGAGCATTCCATTAAGATTTACAGTATAAAGATAAGGCATCATTATTTCAAGCAGCCTGGGAAAATCGTCAATCTGATGGTGTGCATGCTCCATACGCCAGTCCCACGCCATCTTTTTAAATCCAAGCTCATCAAGCATTAATGCCCGTTGTTCCGGACTCCTTTCTTCTGCATCGAAAGGTACGATACACCAGGCAACAAGATTATCCATAGAATAAATATCTTGTCCGGAACTTTTTCTGTCATGCAGATTTACAATGAAACTGCTGCCAGATAAAGAGCGAAAAGGGCGCACCAAGTAATGAAATGATTCGCTGTACAATTCTTTTTTTGCATCTTTTCCTGTATCTTTTCTTGTCTGATTACCCGGCAAAAAGCCATTATTTAATTAAAAAAACAGAATTTAGACTTTGCTTATGGTTTTACCATTCAAAGTTGGTCCGTCAGCGAATTTAGCACGTGTAAAATCCATGCAGGACCGGCTGTTTACAGTACCTGTTAAAAAAAGCCGGTCACGAAACTACTGTCATGACCGGCCTTTCTTCAGGGGTTATTTTTGTTGATTTAAATCTCTACCGGTAATCTACGTCAACGTAATCGGCCTCCATAAGGTATTCGAGACTAATTCTTACGCTTTCTATGGGTTCATAATTGTAATCTTCTACCTCAACAATGTGATATCTCATACCTGCCAGGTCGGCATGTTCAAAGGCGGGTCTGAAATCCATCTCGCCGCTGGCGCCTACTTCCTGGTGATCCTTGACATGATACATCAAAAACCGGCCGGGATACCTGTTGAAATAATCTATGGCATCCTGTCCGCCCTGAACTATCCAGTAAAGGTCAAGCTGGAAGAAAACAAGGTCAGGATCGGTATTTTCCAAAAGAAAATCATATGCAATCTGTCCTTCAACTTCGGTAAATTCAATGGCGTGATTGTGAAATCCAAACTGCAGGCCCCTTGCCTGGGCCATCTCACCGATGGTATTGAAATAGTCGGCCCAGTCCTGCAGTATTTCTAGACTTTCAAAGGCGGAGCTTGGCATGAAAGGTTGAACAACATAACCGGCACCAGCCCTTGCATGGGCGTCAATTGCAGTTTCCCACCACTGCATTGTTTCCTCCCAGCCGTCCTCTTCGGGGAGGGCGCGGCCGATGTGGGAGCTAATAAATTCCATTCCGCTGGCCTCAACCAGTGCGGTAAAAGTTTCAGGTTCCATTCCGTATAACATGCCGTCAGAGTAGCCGGCAGCTTCAACAAAGCTGTAGCCCATTTCTCCAAGCTCGCGAAGGGTCTCTTCAGGATCGGCATTCATGTCGCCACGGACCGACCAGAGCTGAATTCCTATAAATTTGTCCTCCCTGGGAGTTTCACAGGAAGAAACCAGAGTTATCACAAAAAGGGATAACATTAAAAATTTAAGTAGATTGGAAATTCTTTTCATTATGCAAAGATTTTTGGTTAGTGATTATGATTTATTTAACAAAGATTTATCAGGTTATTTGAGTTGAACATGTAAAAATATGAAAAAAACCCTTTACTGCTATTAACAGGTGGATTTTTTTAAATTATAATTCAAGCTGTCTCATCACTCAGTTTGCGTTTTCCTTCAATTTTAAGATTTTTGTTTATGATGGTGTTTAAGGAGTTTACATTTCCTGCTGAATTCAGGCGGTCTTCAGGCGTATTCACAACATAGTCGAGCAGGCGGCTTATGCTTGTGACCGCCACATGCGTGCGGGTATCTGAGGAGGCATAGTATATCAGCACCTGCTCGCCAGGCCTGGCCACCCATCCGTTTGCAAAAACTACATTGGAAACGTCTCCG
>PWPZ01000129.1 GCA_003556985.1 Bacteroidota bacterium | reverse complement strand
TCTGTGCTGCAGGAACTTTTCCAGCGAATTTTTGTAGCGGAGGTTCAGGTTTTCGAAAAATTTCTCGGTCGACTGATAAAATTTTCCGTGCTTTTTTTTCCGTGCCTTGAGTAACTTGGTAGCCAGCATCGGGGTAAAGGAAAGAGCAGTGAAAGATGAAATTGCTACCGCACCGGCAATGACAATGCTGAATTCCCTGAAGAGCCTGCCTGTTTGTCCCTCCATGAACACAATGGGGAAAAATACCGCGATAAGGGTTATGGTAGTTGCAATAATGGCGAAAAATATTTCCTTCGAACCCTCCAGTCCGGCCTGGACAGGCTTCATCCCTTTCTCTATCTTGGTGTATATGTTTTCCATCATCACAATTGCATCATCAACCACCAGTCCGATAGCCAGCACAATTGCCAGAAGGGTAAGAACATTTATGGTAAATCCTGCCAGGTACATTATGAAAAAGGAGCCAATTAGTGAAACCGGGATCACAAGAACAGGTATAATAGTGGTACGCCAGTCCCTCAGAAAAAAGAAAATCACCATCACCACAAGGAAAAAAGCAATAAATATGGTATTTCTCACCTCCATTATTGATGAACGTATAAACTGGGTGTTGTCGAACCCAATGTCTATAATAACATCATCGGGCAGGTCCCTTTCCATCATGGCTAACCGGCGATACACTTCGTCGGCAATTTCTATATGGTTGGATCCCGGCTGGGGTACGATTGCCGTTCCCACCATCGGGATATCGTCTCTTTTCATTATGCCTCTTATATCCTCCGGACCAAGTTCGGCACGTCCTACGTCGGAAAACCTCACAACCTGGTTGCCCGACTGGTATATGACCATATTGTTGAACTCATGGGGGGTGGTCATCAGTCCAAGAGTCCTTATGGTGAGTTCGGTTGTATTTCCTTCTATGCTTCCTGCCGGAAGCTCAACATTTTCCCTCTGTATGGCATTTCTCACATCCAGAGGAGTCAGACCGTATCCGGCAAGCTTTACCGGGTCCAGCCACAGCCTCATTGCCCATCTCTTTTCTCCCCAGATGAGAACCGCACTAACTCCGTCGATGGTCTGCAGCTGTTCCTTAATAGTAAGGTCGGCTATTTCAGAAAGTTCCAGCAATGAACGTTCTGCACTCTGAACATTAATGAACATTATGGGACTTGCATCTGCGTCTGCTTTTGCGACCACCGGTGGATCGGCATCCCGGGGCAACCTTCGCTGGGCCTGCGCAACCTTGTCACGCACATCATTTGCCGCAGTTTCCATATCGACGCTCAGCTCAAATTCCACGGTAATGCTGCTGCTTCCCTGGCGGCTTACACTGGTCAGGGAGCGGATGCCGGGAACTGCATTTATTGCTTGTTCAAGAGGCTCGGTTATCTGCGTTTCTATAACGTCAGAATTGGCACCGGGATAGGAAGCCCTCACATTGATTATGGGAGGGTCAACGCTGGGGAACTCCCGAACGCCAAGAAAGGTCATGCCGATAACCCCGAAAAGGATAATCAGTATGGTGAATACTGTTGCCAGTACCGGCCTTTTTATGCTTAATTCTGAAAGACTCATATGATGTTTTTTAATTTCAGTTTTCCCTGATTTGATATATTTCAACAGGCAGGTTGGGCCTGAGTTGCATTACACCCGAGGTGAGCAGGGTGTCGCCAAACTCCAGTCCATCCAAAATCTGTATATGTGATTCTGTACGGAGTCCGGTTGTAACTTGTTTTTGCTGTGCAAATCCCGATCTGTAAACGAAAACTTTTTCACCATCCATCTCAGGAATGATGGCTTCGGTAGGAACGGCAACAGCATTATCGGTTTCCGATAGCTGCAGGGTAATGCCTGCAAACCGTCCTGGCCTGAGTTCTTCATTGACATTGGGGTAGCGTGCTCTTATAACCATTGTACGGGTACCTACATCAATCTTGGGTTCAATGGCATAGACGCTGGCCCTGAAAGTATCGGAATAGCCATCAATCCTGAAGTTAATGGGATATCCGGGCGATATTTGCCCGGAATAACGTTCGGGCACGGAAAACTCAATTTTCAGAGGTCTGTTCTTTACCAGCCTGACAATAGAAGCATTGGGATTAACATAGCTTCCCTCGCTGAGGTGCCTTAATCCTATAACTCCGTCGAAAGGAGCCCTTAGTTCGGTTTCGGAAATCCTTGCCTCAACCAGGGCGATATCGGCCTCAATAACCTGGAGCTCGGTAACTACCTGATCGTATGCTTCCTGGCTTATGGCATCTCTTTCCAGAAGGCTTTTTTGCCTGAATTCCCTTTCCTCAACAAGGCTCTTCTGGGCCTGCAATCTTTGCAATTGCGCCTGGAGCGGGCGATCATTGATTTTAGCCAGAAGTTCATTCTTTTTCACATGACTGCCTTCCTCAAAATAAATGGCTGTAATCCTTCCTGAAGTTTCAAATGAGAGATCGGTTTCCTCGTCAGACATAAGAGTACCTGTGCTGTTGATCATTTCGCTCATGCTGCGGGGAGTTAAAATCATTCCCTGCACGTTCAGGGCCTGGGGGCCTCTTTGC
>PWPZ01000133.1 GCA_003556985.1 Bacteroidota bacterium | reverse complement strand
TCGAGGAATACATTGGGCCCGGGAATTCTTGGGCCAAGTACAAAATCGTGTCTGCCATCATCGCTGTAGGTGCGCTGACACAGATTATGGCTGGAGGCAGCATCAATGTAAAAGGCATACCTGTAGCCACCCCTTTTGGGTCCGAGAGGCTCAATGGAAGCACAATCTTCCGCCGTAATATAATGAGAATCCCATAGTTTAAACAATGAATTGGATGTGTGTTTTACAGTAATCCCCCTTATCCAACTGTTCTCCGTAAATTCAAAATGCACAGCCGTGCGCAATCTGTTTGGGTTATCGGCTGCACAAGTCGCAGTGACTCCTGGTCCAACCAGGCGCATGTGTTCCACTCCCACATTTTGCAGCCGATTCCTGGAAAAAGATAACTTCACAATTTCTCCAACACCGAATTTTGTTTGCATAGGTAGAATAACCGGAGAATGGATTGTTATTCTGTTCCCTTCTATTTGTGTGATAGTCCGCTCAAAGTTCATGGTATATGTGTCGGTAGTCCATAAGAGGTCGCCACTGCCCAGGTAGTGATTCGCGTAGGTCTCATCGAGCCAGGTCTGGTTGGGAGTAAACCGGACAAATATTTTATCACCCACGGCATAGCCTGTGGCATCTTCCACGTGAAATTCAAACCTTCCGGAACCAACATACGCATCAGTGATTTTTGTTCTGTGGCTTTGGCCAAAGGCTGGTCTTTCAGGCCTGGTGGCGATGATCTGGTGTCTTTTTTCAAGTGATGTTTTCAGGATGGTGCCGCCAGGTCCCTGACCCTCCCCCCTTAGCACTACTCCGCTGGTCCTGATCTGCAAAGCATCTTCATCGGGTACCGTCAGTTCATATGTCCCGGCTTTAAGCAATACAGCACCCCTGAAGCCATTTTCATCAGGTTCAAGACCGGAAACATAATCGATAGCATCCTGGATACGTTTCCTGTCATCACCAAACTGGGGATAAACCGTAACTTTCACGGCAACATCGGGAATAGCTACTCCACCCCCCATGTATCCACAATTAGAATAATCGATAATGATGTTATCGGGATTGCTCTCCTGTGTATTGGTATGTTTCACATAAACCAGTTTGCCATCTTCGCCGGGATAGACCAGTGAAGCCTCCGATTGGGCATAGCCTGATAGGCTGGTAAGAAGAAGCAGGATGATAGTCAAACTGCTGGTGAAGTGTGCGTATGTTTTTTGCATGTTTAAAGTGTTTCGTTTAGCGAATCATTTTCTAATTAAAAAGGCCGTAAAAATTTTATCTTTCTTCTCAAATATACATGTGGCATATAAATGTAAGCGTGGCATATTAAAAATAGATTAATAACTCATTAATGAATCGTTAATCAATTATCAATTGACAGGGTAAAATACTGGCAGGATTGCGGATAACCACAAAAGTCAAAATCTTTTTCGTCAGGGGGGGAGTCCTCTGCTACAAAGTTGTCAGAATTGCTCCGGGAAACTGCATGAAACAACAAAGCATATCACTATCCACAATGTAAAAAGCGTTGCACGAGCTTCATTGTTTCATCCTTGTTGGGTGCAATTTTTTCCCGCAGGTTTTCGTCATCGTAATCCATAAGTTTTTGGGCCATTCCTTGTAGTAATGCATCGGTAAACACATTGTGCTGTTTGAAGATATCTGCCTGATTCAGCAGGCACTCTGCTGCAGTTTTGCAGGAATAAGGCAACTGGGCCAGTTCATCCTGGCGTGCTTTATGCTTTTCGTCAAAGATGTTAACATCCACGTAGGTTTTCTTTGCGAACTCCAGTCCGTCGGGCATTTCAAAGCCGTGTCGTGCACCTACGCAAAGTCCGGCAATGAGAAGGTAAATATCGGCTGAACCGTCGGGACAGCGGAATTCAAAAGTGGCTTTGTCGCTGAAGTCCAGGTCGTGGGGTTCCTCCAGGGGGTTGGCATTGGCCACCATATCACCTGCACCTACCCAACCCAGTGGCACACGGATGAGTGCCGAGCGGTTGCGCTCGCCCCAGCATACATTGGTGGGGGCCTCCTGGTGGGGTACCAGGCGGAAATAACTGGTGGGAATGGTATTGCCAAAAGCCGAAAGTGCCGGGGCAATATCCAGGATACCGGCAATTACCTTGCGCGAAATATCGCTCACTTTACCGTTTTCGAGGGTAACATTTTTATCGTTCTTCATGGGTCGCATGTGTATATGCAGTCCGCTCCCTGCCTTGCCTGTCGTAATCTTGGGGGCATAGCTGATGGTAACGCCGTACTGGTAACCCACCTCGCGCAAAATCCATTTGGCAATGATAAGCTGGTCGGCGGCATCTTCCACGTTGGTGGGCAGAAATTCGATCTCATTCTGCTCATACTCGTGTTCTTCGTCGGAGAAGTTGCCCACTTCGGAGTGGCTGTATTTGAGTAATGCGCCGGTCTGTGCCATGGCCATCATGGCATCAACGCGCAATTGTTCCCATTTTACAAAAGGAGCCGATTCGTGATAACCCTTTTGGTCTGTGGCTTTGTAGAGCTCATCTTTCTCACTTATGACGTAATATTCAATTTCGCCCAT
>PWPZ01000033.1 GCA_003556985.1 Bacteroidota bacterium | reverse complement strand
GACTGGTAGCCGTTGGCCTTGGGCACGGAGATGAAGTCGCGGAACCGTTCGGGGATGGGGGTGTAGGAGTCGGTGATGAAGGAGTAGACGCGCCAGCAATCTTCCTTGGTGTGCGGTTCCTGGAGGATGATGCGGATGGCGAACAGGTCGTAGATCTCCTCGAACGGCTTTTGCTGCCGTGTCATCTTGCGGTAGATCGAGTAGATGTGCTTGGGCCGGCCCTTGATAGTGAACCTGAATCCGGAGGCGCGGAGCTGCTCTTCGACCGGTTCCAGGAACTTGCCTATGAACGCCTCGCGCACGTCCTTCTTCTCGCGCAGTTTGCGGGCGATGAATTTGTAGCCGGTCGGGTCCATCGTCTTGAAGCACAGGTCCTCCAGCTCGCTTTTAATATTGTATATACCGAACCGGTGGGCCAGCGGGGCGAACAGCTCCATGGTTTCGCTGGCGATGCTGAGCTGTTTCTTGCGCGGAAGGTGCTGGATGGTGCGCATGTTGTGCAGACGGTCGGCGAATTTGATGAGTACCACGCGCAGGTCCTCGGCCATGGAGAGCAGCAGCTTCATGAACGTCTCGGCCTGTTTGACGCCCTTGCTCTTGAACACGCCGGAGATCTTGGTCATGCCGTCGATCAGATGGGCCACGGTCGGACCGAACTCGGCTTTGATGTCCTTCAGGTCAACCTCGGTGTCCTCTACCGTATCGTGCAGCAGCGCGGCGGCCACCGACACATCATCCATCCCGATCTCCTTGACCACGATGCGCGCGACTTCCAGCGGGTGCAGGTAGTATGGTTCGCCCGAGGCGCGCACGATGCCGCGGTGCGACACGTAGGCCATTTTGAACGCTTTGGTGAGCAGTTCATCGTCGCACGAATCCAGGTGCTCGTGACACTCGTTCAGGAGCGTATTGAGCTCCATCTGCTGGGCGGGATCCAGCTGAACGGTGTCGAGTTCGTGGGTGATATCCGGGTTCTGGATGGTCATGTCGTGCGAGCTGTCGGTAATGCTGTCTGCGGTTTTGTGTTCTGTTGCTGGGATTGTGTGTTGCTTCTGCGGTTGTGTCCTGCCTGCGGGATTTCGTGCTGTTCTTACTGCCTGCGATATAGTAAAAACGGAAAAAGCGGGGGGATTTCGTTCCCTGTCCAGCCGCCGGCCTTTTCACTGAAATAACGTTCGGGAGAATTACTGCGTATTATCCGGCCTCTAATGCGATGCCGATAATCTGGTAGCATAGCAATAATTTCCCAAAAATGCTGTACCTGGCACAAAATTTCGGGTTGGGTGGACCCATTTGGGATTTGTCCGGTGGGTCTTTTCCGGACCCGGACACAAAGCTTGCGCCTCGAACAGGATTGTCCATGGAGACCCGCAACGTGGCCTGCACGGAATATCTGGCAGCCGCTCCGTTGCATTTTCCGGGTGGATGCGGCCGGCGCTTCGCAGACGTTGTAGTTATCTCGAATGTACGTTATCTTTGAAGATTGATGATTTCGTGTGCCGCCGTGGTGGAATTGGTAGACACGTTGGACTTAAAATCCAATGAGGCTTAAAACCTCGTGCCGGTTCGAGTCCGGCCGGCGGTACTCTCAAAGCCCTTGTATTGCAATAGGATAGCAATGCGGGGGCTTTTTTATTTTGGCTCGGCGCCAAATCTGTATTATTCTCGGGGACGTAATGGGGACGTAAAAAACAAAAGTACCCCTATCCTATCACCATTCACTGAAAAACATTTTCTCAATCAGATCTGCTGTTCGAATCACTTTTGAATAATTGAAGAGTTGCAGATCTTCTTCTGAGTGAAAGTGGTTAGCAATATATTCAATCGATTGACCTTCTAACCCCATTTTGTAACACAATAAAAAACTGACCGTCTCTGCCTCTATCTCCCGTAAGTGATGGGGAACAGATCTTAATTCAATTTGTTTCTTCTTTTCTTTATTGAATATCACATTATGGTCAGTATGACCAAGGAACAGATGTGCCAACTCATGGATGAGAGTTTTTGTGTTTTTTTCTCTTGATACACCCTCATTGAGGCCTATTTTTAGTTCATGACGTATTGTGATGTATCCACCCTGAAAGTAATTCATGGGATGGTAATCTATTCGAATACCCCACTTTTTTGCAGTAGCTATCGCCCTATCATAAACTCCCTGGCTGATTTGGCCATCAAGCTTATGAATATCTCTACCCAGCCCTTTTTCCAGATAAGCCATTGGAGATAAATTTCCTTCAGTCTCAAATACATCATAAACAAAGACAACAGGATGCTTGGGCGCAAGGATAACATAAGGCCTGGCATCTTCATTGATTGACCTGCCTCTTTTCTTCCAAAAAGACGCGCTACCGAAAAAAGTGACAGCATCGTTTTGTAAATAAACAAGCATGCAGTTAAATCGAGAATAATGGTTGAAGCTGGCTATGAATTTGAAAAATTTGATAAAGCTTTCAGATGTTCGATACTTTTTACTTTGGAAAAACAAGTCTTCAATTTGTGACCTGTTGTCGAATAAATCACTCTGGGTACCATTCATATTGAAATGTTTTGATAATCGCAGTTAGGGCAAGTTCTCT
>PWPZ01000255.1 GCA_003556985.1 Bacteroidota bacterium | reverse complement strand
GGATGCCGGCATGACTTGCTGCCCGTCAGCCTCAACGGTTACAACATCGTAATACTCCTCCGAGCAGAACCAGAAAATAAGGGCCATGACAGGAAGCAGGGGCAGCAGCCTGAGCTTCCTTAGCGGATGGATCGCTGTTTTTTTCATCATGTCAAATCTTTTTTTGTTTAAGGAGGCAATGAAGGGATTTGTAAGGGGGATGACAGAAGAACCGAAAAGCTGGTTAAGCAGTGTGGCTTTGTAGAAGGCAGGGTTGGCAGATCTGCGCAATGCCTCCCGGTCGGCCAGGTATTCATGGTTCTGCCTTATAAAGCCTTTGTAGACCCATACCACGGGATTGAACCATTGCAGAATGCACAGCAGTTCCGCAAGGGCAAGGTCGATCCAGTGTTTCTGCCTGATATGGGCCATTTCATGATTGATAATTTCCCTGAGACGGCCGCCTGACACCTCCGGGCTTATGAAAATGTATTCGAAAAATGAGAATGGCGCAGAATTACCGGTCGACGGTATTATGTTTTCATCTTTTACCCGGCCGGATTTAAGTGCTATTCTGAATAAAGAAATAGAGTGCCATAGAAGTCTGCCGAAAAACATGGCAGCCCCAGCAAGATAAATAAGTAAAAGCGGATTTATATAATTGCCGGTGGCAGGAAGGGCTGCGGCCTCATGCACCTCAATGCCGGGGGCATTATAGACGGGTGTAAATGTTTCAAAAGGAATTTCGACCGCATACCTGATGGTTATAAGTGGAAAGAAAAATGATGCCAGTATTCCTGCTATCAGATAAATCCGCTTTAGATGGAAAAAGTTCTCATTCCGCAGAAAAACCACCCAGACAAATGTGAATCCGGTGATCCACAGGGCCGACCTGAACAGGTAGAGTGCAAAATCTTCCATCACTTCCTTTTTTTGCCGGTTTTGATTTCCTTTCTGATTTCCTCAAGGAGCTCTTCCATCTCCTTGACTGACAAATCCTTTTCCCTTGCGAAAAATGATGCCATCGCCGAAAACGAATCGTTGAAGTAGCCGCCCATCAACCTGAAAAGCTGGCTTTTGGAATATTCTTCCCTTGATACAACAGGAAAGTAGCGGTGAACGTTTCCCAGTGATTCATGGGATACGAACCCTTTGGACTCGAGTACACGAAGAACTGTTGATACTGTATTCCTGGCAGGTTTGGGATCACCGAATTTTACACGGATCTCCCTTACAAGGCCCCCGCCGGTTTCCCAGAGGATCTGCATTATCTGCTCTTCTGCTTTTGTTAGCTGCATATCTTTTTAGTGAGATGACTACATGCCGGAAACCCGGGATAACATAATAATAAACAGGGCTCTTTTTGTCCGGCAGATTAATTTAAAGTAAAGGTATGACTATTTTAATAGTCAGTCAAGTTTTTTAACAAAAAAGTGACTATTTTTTTAGTTAAGATACTTTAAGGAAAAAGCCGGGTAAGTAAAAATGAGTCATTGACACAATTTTATCGCATATCGCGATACAAAATATAATTATAGATTAATTTGCAAAATTGAAGCTTTTGTTATTATTATTGCATATTGCCACTAAATTCATTAAAACCAACATCAATGAGGACCTCTGACTCTGTGGTTTCAATTTTAATCTGCCTTGCAATAATCACTTTTAATAATTGCGCTTCAGCTGAAAAAGCTGAAACCGGGGGGCATGAGTTTCATGTTTCAATAACCGGAAGCGACGAAAATGATGGTTCCCGCAGCATGCCGTTCAGGACCATTCAGGCGGCAGCCAGCGTTGCCCGGCCCGGGGATGTAATCACGGTGCACCAGGGTACCTATCGCGAACGGATCAATCCCCCAAGGGGTGGCTTATCAGACGATCAGCGTATTGTTTATCAGGCTGCCCCCGGAGAAAAGGTTATGATAAAGGGGTCAGAGGTAATAACGGGATGGACTGAAGAAAAGAATGATACCTGGAAAGTGGTCATTGAAAACAGTTTTTTCGGAGATTTTAATCCGTATAATGATGTGATTTCGGGCGACTGGTTCATTGACAGGGGCAGGGATCATCATACCGGTGCGGTATACCTGAACGGGCACTGGCTTACTGAAGCCGGCAGTCTCCCGGAAGTACTGGAACCCGCAGAAGCAGACCCTTTGTGGTTTGCCATGGCAGATGAAAATAATACCACGATATGGGCACAATTTAAAGATGTTGATCCCAACGAGGCCGGGGTAGAGATCAATGTCCGCCAGTCGGTGTTTTATCCTGACAGGCCCGGGGTAAATTACATCACGGTAAGGGGGTTTACAATGATGCATGCAGCCACTCCCTGGGCTCCGCCTACCGCTGAACAGATCGGGCTTATCGGCACCCACTGGAGCAGGGGATGGATTATAGAAAATAACAATATAAGTTATTCTGTATGTGTCGGGATTACTCTTGGCAAATACGGCGACCAGTGGGACAATACCTCGCAGAACAGCGCCGAGGGATATGTGGAAACCATTGACCGTGCGATGGAAAATGGCTGGACGCGGGAAAACATCGGGAGCCATATTGTCAGGGATAATCATATTTCACATTGTGAACAGGCTGGTATTG
>PWPZ01000277.1 GCA_003556985.1 Bacteroidota bacterium | reverse complement strand
ATGAATCCCCATGATACTGCGTATCACAAAAAATGATAAATAAAACACGGGGATACATCCATTTGAAACATTAAATATGAGTTACCTGCTAAACATAAATCATTTAATATTGACTTGATTAACCTGTTTTATTAGGATGAAATTAACAGTTTGGAGTGTTCAGGTTTTTAATTACGATAACACCCTGATACTTTGTTGACCTTAAGTCGAAAATGCATACCAGTATTTAATCATTATTCAGTCTTTCAGTCATAACTTTTATGATTCTTTTGTGACGTGTTGCCCTACAGATTAATCAGCCGGAATTATAAATTATTATTCACAAAGTTAAATTACTCAAGATGGGAGATCCAAGAGGTTTTATCAATACAGGCCGCAAAATTAGCGGATACCGTTCGGTACAGGAACGTCTCCAGGATTATTCGGAGGTTGAACAGACCCTGAACGATGAGGACAGGAGGCTTCAGGCTTCCAGGTGCATGGATTGCGGTATTCCATTCTGCCAGTGGGGCTGCCCTGTAATGAATAACATGCCCGAATGGCAGGATGCAATATATAAGGGTGACTGGAAGCGGGCAATAGACCTGTTACATGTTACAAACAATTTTCCCGAATTTACCGGAAGGATTTGTCCCGCCCCCTGTGAAGCCGCCTGTGTGCTTGCTATACATGAAGAACCCGTTACTATAAGGGAGAATGAATTTTCGGCAGCAGAGAAGGGGTTTGAGATGGGATTTATCAGGGCAAATCCCCCTAAAACGCGTACGGGAAAGAAAGTTGCCGTTATCGGATCGGGGCCGGCCGGACTTGCCTGTGCCGACCTGCTTAACAAGGCCGGACACAGGGTCACTGTTTTTGAAAAGGATGATGCACCCGGGGGATTGCTGCGGTATGGTATTCCGGATTTCAAACTTGCCAAGCATGTTGTTGACCGCCGGTTAAATATTCTGGCAGAAGAGGGACTGGAATTCCGGACCGGCACCCTGGCCGGGGCAGACATATCTCATGAAGAGCTGCTGAAGACTTTCGATGCGGTCTGCCTTGCCGTAGGGGCAATGAAACCCAGGGATCTCCCCGTGGAAGGAAGGGATCTGAAAGGCGTTCATTTTGCAATGGAATTCCTTACCCGGCAAAACAGGGTGGTGAGCGGAAAAATGCTGAACGGTCAGGAACCAATCTCTGCAAAAAGCAAACATGTGCTGGTGATAGGTGGTGGTGATACCGGATCTGACTGTGTGGGCACTGCCATAAGACAGGGGGCCAGATCAGTTACCCAGATAGAGATCCTCCCGGAGCCTCCACTTAAAAGAAGCCTTGATAATCCCTGGCCTTACTGGGCAAATATCAAAAAAACCACTTCCTCTCATGAGGAAGGATGCAACAGGGTCTGGAGTACCACCACACGGCGTCTTCTTGGCAATAACGGATCGGTAAAAAAAGCCGAAATTGCAGAGGTAGAATGGTTAAAGGGAGATAACGGCAAGATGCTTATGAAAGAAAAGGAAGGATCGCTCAGGGAAATTGATGCCGACCTGGTACTGTTATCCATGGGGTTCGTTCACCCGGTACACGAGGGACTTCTGGATTCTCTGAAAGTTGAATATTCTGAAAGGGGTAATGTACGGGTGGATAAAAGTCACCGCACAGCAGTTGATAAGATATTCGCCACCGGAGACAGCATTCTGGGCGCAAGCCTGGTGGTTTCCGCCATCATGTCGGGTAGAAGGGCCGCAGTATCAATTATGGAATATCTTTCAAAAGGCAATGCTCTTGAAAAGTAATCGGCTGCACGATATCCCCGCTATTTCAGGTATTCATGGAATATCTTTTCGAACTTTTCCATCTTGGGGGCAATTACCATGCGGCAATAACCCTGATCGGGGTTATTCCGGTAATATTCCTGATGATAATCCTCTGCCCTGTAAAAAGAGCTGAAAGGAGTCAGTTCAGTAACAATGGGGTCGGACCATATATTTTCATTTTCCAGCTTTGCCTTAATCTCCCCGGCTATACGTCTCTGTTCTTCCGTATGATAAAAAATGGCCGAGCGGTATTGGGTTCCCACATCCGCTCCCTGCCTGTTAAGGGTGGTGGGATCATGGGTCATGAAAAAAATTTCCAGAAGTTTGGCGAAAGGAATAACATCCGGATCGTAGGTTATCTGCACCGCCTCTGCATGACCTGTTCTTCCCGAAGTGACTTCCCTGTAGGTCGGATTTTTAATTCTGCCTCCAGAATAGCCGGAAACCACCTCCTTCACTCCTTCAAGCCTTTCAAATACTGCCTCCACACACCAGAAACAACCGGCTCCGAGAGTTATAGTTTCAGGTTTGTTTGTGTTATTATTATTTTTCATATCGGCTAATTCAATTATAGAGGCATCTGCATTCAACAGCAGGGTTAAACGGAATATAATGACAAGTAGTAGTTGCATTGTTCTTTTTACACAAACATATTTCCAATGCAAAATGTTTAGTTAATCTAAAAAAACACAGGTGCCATGAGTGTGCTCATTTTGCTGCGGTAATGTCCTGGTGGGATATTGCACCAGGATCAGTGGTTCAATTTGCCATTCCGGTTTTACATTACTTTCTCCCTTTCCGGCCTCAGTCCCCTCACCCACTGATTTACCATGAACTGGTTTTTATCTGCCCACACGCGTACCCCCTCCATGGGATCCCTGCTGATTTCAACCTCGTAAAGCAATTCATTGATCTGGTTTTCCGTAAGTACCATACGTTCAAAAAACCGTGTTGCCCGTGGATGCTCTTCTCTGAACCGGCTTCTGGCAATAGTATGGATTTGTTCATCATCGGGGAATACACCCAAAGGATCATCAAGGTATTTGAGGTCGTAGCGGAAAAACAGCCAGTGGGGCTCCCATCCTGTAAAAACTATGTTTTCCCTTCTTCGCAGGGCATTTTCCACCCGTTCTGACATTTCTGCATCGGAAAGAGACAGCAGCTCGTTTTCCAGTTCATAAATATCTATTGCCCTCTGGGTATTCAGCATTATCCCTGCTGTGGGATCAATTCCCACTATGGCATTCCTGTAGATTTCCTTCAGATCGCCTATTGTTTCGGCAGGCATATATTCGGGCACTGCCAGTCCGGTGCGCGCATTTCGGTAATTCGGACCAAGGTCTTCGAAATACCCCTGGTACATCTCCATAAAACTTAGATGAGTATAGGGCACCCAGGTATCGACAAAAACGTCGGCATCGCCTGAAGCCACTTCCATAAAGGCGGTATCGACACTGGTCAGTTTCATTATAACATCATATTCAAGTCCATCTTCAAGAAGATGAGCCGAAAGATACGAAAGGGCAACGCTTTCGGCCCAATCGGTATAATTTATGTAGATTGTCCGTGTGTCATCGACCTCTCTTACCGGGGCCCTGCAGCCGGTAATTATTACCTGGCAAGTCAACATTAATAGGAGTATTTTTTGCATATCGTTCATATTTGGATGGACGGTTCATTAATCAAAAATTGCATTGAGAAACCCCATTGACTTTTTCTGATCCTTAACCACCATAACGGGAAGGTTCTTTTCTCCTCCCACCAGTTTCTCCGATGTACTGTCCAGAATCAGATTGGCAAGGGGTGACCTTATTCTTGTTCCTGTCAGTATCAGATCTATCTTGTTTATTATAGCATAATTATATAAGACCTGTGATTCCTCAGACTGTACGTCGATAGAAAAACTACAGGGTGGTGCATCGTCAATTTTCATTTTTTTTATGAACCGGGAGTAGTTTTCATTAACAATTTCCTTTACCTGTTTTTTTAGTTTCTTAATATTCTCCGGTGTTTGTTTGGGATAATAATTTATGGGCAATTTGTAAACATGATGACACTCTATTGAAGCACCGGTATACCCTGCAATGGTTTTTGCCATTGTAAGGGAGGACCAGGCCGTTTTCGAGAAGTCCATTCGGACAAGAAGCTTATCGATTTTGTACTGGCTGGTTTCACTAACAACAAGAACCGAAGAAGGTATCAGTCCGACCAGCTTCCTTGCTATACCGCCCTGTCCCTGATATCCAATCTTTTTCCCCAGTATACCAAGGTCTATCTTGTTTTTCCTTGAATACTCCACTATTTTTTCAGTGGGAAGCCCCTGTTCGAGCACCAGGGAGTAATCAACTTTATCCTTTACGGTGAGCCCGGCCTCAATTTTTCCTTCAAGCTCCTCGCTTACAAGGTCTTCAATATCTTTTTCGGCATCATCGAAAGTATCCATGATTTCATCAGGTATATCATAGGTTTCCATAACATGGATAAATACAAGATGTCGCGGTTTGAGAACTTCACAGATAAAATTCGAATAGCTGATCAGAAAATGATCCATTTCCGAAAGGTCAAGGCATATAAGTATTTTGTCGAATTTTTTCATAATACATATTTTTTTATATGTTCACTAACTGCCTCTAGATTGTTCCCTTCTTGCTACAATATTTTTTATAGTATCCCGGTATGATCTTTTTTCTTTCTCCATTTCATAGCGGGTTATTTTGCCCTTTTCTTCCCTTAGTCCGAGAACAAGGCTGTATGACATGATCATTAATATCAGGGCGAATGGCAAACCGGTGATGATTGCTGCAGTCTGTAAAGCTCCAAGTCCTCCCCCGATAAGTAAAACCGCAGCCACCGCCCCTTCTGTCATAGCCCAGAAAATTCTCTGGGGGACCGGGGCATCGAGTTTACCCCCGGCAGTCAAACTGTCTATAACCAGGGAACCGGAGTCGGACGAGGTAACGAAAAAGCTTGTTACCAGAAAAATACCCACGATAGAAGTAAATATTCCCAGAGGAAACTGCTCGAGTAAAACGAAAAGCGAGGTGGCTACATTGCTCTGCACTGCAGTGGAAAGATCGGCTATACCATTAAGTTCCAGGAAAAGGGCTGATCCTCCGAAAGAAGAAAGCCAGAGAAAGGTAATAAGTGAAGGAACTATGAGAACACCGAGGATGAACTCTTTTATTGTCCGCCCCCTGGAAATGCGGGCAATAAACATTCCTACAAACGGAGACCAGCTGATCCACCAGGCCCAGTAGAATACCGTCCAGCTCTTCTGCCAGTCCGATTGGTGATATGTTTCAGTCCAGAAACTCAGTTCAAAGAAATTCTGCAAATAAGCTCCAAGATTCTGGACAAATGAGCCCATAATAAAAATTGTCGGGCCAACAATTAACATAAAGAAAAGAAAGATGGCACCTATAACTATGTTCATCTGGCTCAACCTCTTGACTCCGGCACTGAGTCCGGCCACAACCGATCCGGTAGCAGCCAGGGTGATCAGGGTAATCAATATCACCTGCACCGTTACGGTATCGGGCAGTCCGGCAAGATGGCTGAGTCCGGCGCTCACCTGCTGCACCCCCAGTCCCAGTGAAGTTGCCAGGCCAAACAGGGTAGCCACCACCGCAAGTATATTGATTGTCTTACCCAATCCGCCATGAATCTTCTCACCCAGTAGCGGATGAAACACCGAGCTGATGGTAAGGGGCAGTTTTTTATTAAAGGTAAAAAATGCCAGCGACAACCCCACCAGGGCATAAATCCCCCATGCGTGAAAACCCCAGTGCAAAAAAGTATATTGCATAGATTTCTGTGCCGAAAGAACAGTACCTCCCGTTCCGGTTGGTGGTGTGGCAAAATGAAGGACCGGCTCGCCTACGCTCCAGAAAAGGATGCCAATACCCATCCCCGCACTGAACAGCATGGCAAACCATGCCGTTTTTGAAAATTCAGGTTCGGCATTTCGGCCGCCCAGACGTATATCGCCGAATTTACCAAAGGCAATAGCCAGGGAAAAAACAAGAAACAAGTTGACAGCAAGAACGAAAAACCATCCTGCGTTCTCCGATATATTATCCTGGATACCGGCAAAAACCTGCTCCATTGGTTCGCCTACCAGGAGGGTGATTAAAATAAAAAACAGGATAAGCAATGCGGAGATCCAGAAAACAGGCGGATCCACATCGAAATATTTATTCTTTGATTCAGAATGATGTACGGATTCAGAATGCTTCTTTATGTTTTTCTTCATACAGTCGTTTTTTCATGCTCCTATGCCATGTTTTAATGTAAATTTCCCAATATTTCTGGCATCTTCAAAATATAGTATGGCGCTGCTACCTTCTGAGCGAAACTCCAAAGGTCAGCGCTCCCAGGGCACCTCGTCCCCCTTCAAAAAAGACCGCTATTGGAGGAGTTATGTAATACCTTACCCCTGCACTGGGCCCTAAGAAAAAATTGGTAGAATTGCCATAATCAAGAGTGGTGTTTCCTGAATCGGAATATTGCCTGAATTCCAGTCCGGCCAGTAGAGTAAAATACCAGTCGATCTTTTCCTCGTCTATTTCGGTGCCAAAGATCTCGTTCATAAAGCCTGTTAAATGGAAGCTCCCCCGGACACCGGCATTTATAAATGTCCAGGAATAATTGTAATTCAGCGATGCATACCGGTAACTCCACCTTGCAAAGCCCAGGAAAGGTCCTGCTGTTATGTGATCATGAACGCCCGTCTCAAAATACGCTGATAAGGGGGGCATTCCCATGGTTCTGGATCCCATGTATCCATAGCTGTAATATCCCAGCGAAAGTCCACCGCCAAGCAAGTTCTGATCCCTGTAGCTTTGTATATCCTGTGCAGCAAGATTTGCTGAGGGAACAGAAATGCCGATTAACAAAAGTATTAACAGTAAATTTTTCATAATTTTTTGTTTTAGTTTCGGTAAATATGGTACGACAATTTATTGAATTAAGAATAGTGTCAGGTAAATTTTGACGGATTAAAAACCTACCTCGTTATCACCATCAATAGAATCATAAATTATCTGTGAAACTTCAACAACACCTCCTGCATGGGATTTTATCCCGTCGCCGGTACCATGAGTTATTTCTCCATTGGTCAGTCTAAGGAATCCACCCCAAACCTGAACAGCCTGTCTCCTGCTCCTGTCGGAGGATACCGCCCCGAAACCATTGCTACCGGTATGACGGATCACAAAATGGGATATTTCATTTGAGGCATTCGATGATCTCACGTTTATACCTCTCCAGTGCCCGGGAGAATTTATTCCACCTACAAATTCAATTTTGTCAGCGGCAGTACCTATTGCCCTTATGGAACCTGTTTCCAGAATATCCAGACCTCCGTCATTATTGCCCTGGAACCTTGCTCCGGCCTCTATCTCAAGATCCCCTTCAACCACTACTATGTTTGGCAGTTCATATGGAACATCGAGTTTATCCCACCTGATATTTCCTGTAGCGGTGGTATTTTCCTGCGATCTGATTACATCATCATCATTTCCCGAATACGAGCTTGCACCGTCCAGAACATGGAAATACCTTGCGTCAACCATGGCAAGTTTTTCATTTCCGGAAAAAGTACTATTTGTGAAACTGATATCAAGGTTATTGTTGTGCCTGATCCAGAAGGCATATTCTCGGCTGTCATGAATTGCAATATTATCAATCGAGATATTGACATTCTCATCAAGCATAAGAGAAGTAATCCGGTTCCTCTCGGAAGATACAGCACCTATTCCCTGCTGCCCCCCGTGCCTGATGATCATATGGGATAAAGAATTGAGGGGGTTATTGGTCCTTATCCTCATTCCCCGCCATGAGCCTCTTACCGACATCTGTCCCCTGAACTCAACAGGATCGTTTTCCTCGCCAAGCACCCTTATGGCCGCATTTTCATTGATATAGACATACCCGTCATCATTGGCCTCAAAGTTTGCTCCGGCCTCTATTGTAAGGGTGCCTGAGATAAAGGTTACCTGGGGAAGTGCATAGGGAACATTCACTTTTTTCCATGTACGGTCCTGGGTAATGGTGACATCTGTTCCGGATGCGATCCTGTCAACGTCATTGCCGTCAAAGGAACTGCTTTCGTCAAGCACATGGAAGTATCTGGCATCCACCCATCCGGCATGTTCATTTCCGGTAATAGTATTCGACACAAACTCAATGTTCATATTACCGCCGCCCCTTATCCAGAATGGATAACTCTGGCTTTCGGTTATGATGACATTGGCTACCGTCACTCTTGCATTCTCATCAAGCATAAGGCTCGTATGCCTGCTTCTCTCGCTTGAAGTTGACCCCATTCCTTCCTGTCCGCCGTGCCGTATCTCAACATATTCCAACCTGTTGGAGGGGTTGTTACTGATTATCCTGATACCGTTCCAGTGCCCTCTCACATCGAATCTGCCCCGGAAGACAATAGGATCCGCATCTTCTCCGACAGCATTGAAAGATCCTTCGGACCTGACATAGATACCTTTCCCGTTTCTCACATGGAACCTGGCTCCTGCCTGGATTTCCAGATCACTGTCGACTATAATACCGGGCAGTTCGAAAGGCACATTAAGCCTGGGCCATACCGACGATGAAGAAAGGGTCCTGTCGGTTGAAGAAGCAATAAAATCCTGGTCGTTACCCGTGTAATCACTATCCTCGTCAAGCAGATGAAACATATGCGCATCAACATATGCCGGACCGGCATTCCGGGTGTAGGTGTTTTCAGAAAGATCAATGGTTACATTGGAAATACTGTGAATATAAAGACCATATTCACTGCCGTCTGCCAAAAGCAAATTATGCCCTTTCAACCTTACTCCATCTGACATAAGCAGAAGATTTGCCTTCCGGTTCCTTTCAGAGCTGGTTCCCCCTATTCCATCCGAACCTCCATGTTGTATAGCCATGAATGACAATTCGTTTTCAGGGTTATTGGAATCTATCCTTAATCCCCTCCAGTGGCCGGGCACCCTGACCGATCCGCGGAAAATAACCGAATCCTGTACATTTCCTGCTGCCTTAATGCTTCCTTCCTGCCGTATCCTCATTCCCGCACCAGAACGGAATTCAACGATAACTCCCGGTTCCACAACCAGGTTCGCCGTAACATCGATATTTGCGGTAACAACATAATCGGCAATCCCTTCTGGTGTAATTACCTCCATCACCATATCATCGGTAATGTTATTGCCTATCTCTATAGCTCCGGTTTCTCCGGTCGAAGTAGCAGTAACCGTAATTTCATCAGAACTGCTTCCATGGTTATTGCTTATAGTCAGCATTACAACATAAACTCCTTCCACATCGGGTGTAAACCTTGCAATTATTGACCCCGCATTCTGGATGGAGGCATTGCTGCCGGATGGTCTCGATTCAAAAGACCATTCTGCCTGAAACCCCTCGCCCGATTCGTCAACCGACGCGGAGCCGTTCAGAATCACCTCATCTCCGGTTTCTACGGTTACATCATTCCCTGCATCCGCTACCAGATTGAATGCGGGAGGTACTTCATCTTCTTCACATGCTGTAAATATTAACAGCGACATTGCCATAATTATTCCTAAAATTTTTTTCATAGTTTTGACAGGTTTAATAATTTATAATTATATTGTTTAGTGATAATAAGAGGAAATAAGATATTTTAAAGTAGCTTAATGAAATCATTATTTTTTGATTGCTTTAGCAGACTGATAGTACTATAAAGTACTAAGGGCAGAATCGGTTAGAAAGTCGGTTTCCTTCACCTAAAGCCGCAGAGATAAACCAAAAGTAAATATTCCAAAGGTGCCGAGGCCTGCTTCTGTGTAAAAGGCAAGATTATTTCCAAAGTAGTATCTCACCCCGGCCAGGGGACCGTATATTAAACTGAATTTATTACTGTGAAAGTCCTCGAATCCGGGTGTTTGCGTTGCATACTGCCGGTATTCCATACCTAAATAACCGGTAACATACCAGTCAACCCGGTTTTCGTTAATATTCGCATTGAAAAGGTCACTGAGCAATCCTGTAATGTGGAAACTGGCACGTACACCGGTATTTATAAATGACCACGAATAATTAAAGGGTGTTTCAAAACCGGTGAATTCGTAGTCCCATTTTGCATATCCGGCAAAGGGTCCGGCAGTTATGTTATTACTGACTCCGATTTCCAGGTAGGCTGAAGAAGGTGGAAGCCTCATACTTCTGGAACCAATATAATCGTAACTGTAATTGACAACGGTGATACCTGCACCGTAGAGGTTACGGCCCCTGTAAGATATCCCGGTTCTGTCTTGTGATAAAGCATTGATGGAAAATACAGCGAATATAACCACCAACAAAATATTTTTTCCCATAATGGTTATTCTTTAATTGTGTCATTATAAAGGCTCGTGTTTTACCTTGTCAATGTTATTTCTTTTGGGAGTTAACAACAATAGCCGGGAGATTGTTCAATACATACCGTTCAGTTTAAAAAGGGCAATGAATGCAATCATGAAGAAGGAGAAAGAAGGACCGGTCAGATACCGGGAAAGTCGCCGGTTGAAGAACCAGGGAAAGCCAGATACCAGGGAATCGCTCGAAGGAAAAAAAGATCAGCCGATACCGGCACTGGGTAACGTT
>PWPZ01000187.1 GCA_003556985.1 Bacteroidota bacterium | reverse complement strand
CAGATAATAATTCAGTGTAGATGGAATGAAGCTGTTCAATGTGCTTTTCGATGGTGAAGTTCTCCAGCGCATACTGCCGGCCACGCTCGCCAAGCTCTGCTCGGGCTTCGGGGTGGCGGATAAAATACTCTATTTTTTCGGCAAGGTCATCCGCATCTTTGGTTTTATAAAGTTGTGCATACTTGCCATTTTCGGTAATCTCCTGAAACACCGACAGGTCGTTCACAATTACAGGTGTACCGCTCATCATTGCTTCCACAACGGCAATGCCAAATGTATCCCGATTGGAGGAGTAAACAAACAGATCGAGTGAAGCTAAAATTTGTGGAATATCCTCTCTCGAACCAAGAAAGTGAACATTGTTCATTAATTTGTTTTTTTTACAAAAATGATAGCATTTTTCAAATGGTTCCGTATTTGATTTACTTTTCCCTCCAATAAAAATTAATTGAAAGTTTAAGTGATCTGGTATTATTTTTTTGACCGCATTACAGACAGTAAATTGATCTCTTGATTCCGTATAAAAATTTCCTACCATTCCAGCTAAAATCCCTTCTTTCGGTATATTAAATTCGTTAAAAAGTAATTTATTTTTCTGCTGAAATTTTATTGGATCTATCCCATTATAGAGCACAGAATAGCGTTTTGTTAGCGGATTATTTGAACTATATTTCTTTAATATATCATGTGATACAAAGAACAAATGATCCGTAATACCTTTCACGGCCTTTCTAAGAATTAAGTACTGTTTCCCAGTCCCTATACTATGCACGGTCTGTACGATTTTTACTTTCAAACCAATGCAGGCAATTTGTGCATACAATACGTCAATTGATTTATGCACATGAATAACTTGGATGGAATATTGTTTTACAAAGCTCCGCAAACTTTTGATCAACGAAATTCCAAATAAACCTTTCCTATTTTTATAGACGGGAATATTGCTAAGTGCAAAAGTATCTTCCATATCCCCGCCCCAGTACGTTACAAGGAAAATCTTTCCGTATTTATCGGGATAATACCTGCATACGTCATATGTCAGTACTTCCGCTCCGCCTCTGTTTAATGACCCAAATAACTGCAAAATATTCATTATGTTCTGATCCTTTTGGGATGCAATTGTTGTGATAATTGATAAATATTTCTCAGTTTCAATGATTCTGCCTCATACGCCATATTGCCAAAATGATCTTTGAAAAAAGTACTATCCATTAGGTGGTCATAGTTTTCTGTAAAAAAAAATGATACCCATTTTTGATTTTCATCACTGAACAAGTGATTCCAAGGGGTGTTTTTCGTGATTTTTTCCCTGTACACAAGTTTTTTTGGCAGATATTGCTCAAGCAGTTTCTTGGGTAAATATTTTGCCCGGTTTCTGTAAAACTTTTGTCTAAATGGAATATTCAGCACAAATTTTACCAGGCGTTCATCTGTAAACGGGAATACAACAAAGTGATGTTTGTTTTTTGCCAGTTTGTATAACACACTGTTTTCCCATGTTATTTCACCATCAAATATTTTAGTAAAATACAGCTTGTTTATGAACCTGCCGGGATATGCATTTACTGATTCGCATTTTCTGCTGATGATACTGTTTACTCTGTCGCTCTCGAAAAACTGAACAGCTTTTTTATTTGCAAACAGTTCATATCCAAGTTCAAGTGACACTTTCTCTCCGGTTTTAGAAATAAGCTCTGCAAATTTCCATTTATCATCCATTTTTAAAAGAGCAGTAAATATCAGCCGCGAAATAACGGGGTGATTCCTGCTTAAATTGGCAACCCGCATCGCTTTGCCATGCCCGAAAAGTGTATCGCTGCCATTTCCGGAAAAGAAGGCAACGCTCTCTTTATCAGCAAACCCGGTTTGAAATGAATGATGCAGCATCCCTTCACCTATATGAATCCAGGGTACCAACAACTGCTCAATTCCTGAGTTCATCCCGGATAGTACATCATCTATAGTTTGCTGATAAACCTGATGATCACTATTGAGTATTTTAGCTACATCTGCCGAGTACGCATCCTCCTTTCCATGTCCTTGTATATTCACACAAAGAGATCTGTTTTGAGCTTCTGAGTCTGTTAAGTATGCCTGGATCAGGGAAGAATCAACGCCGCCACTTAACAGGTTCTGTACAGGCACATCCTTGAGCTGAGACAACTTTCTGTCGATAATGTCACTGAGTAAATCGTCCAGTTCAGTCAGAGTGGACGTCATTGATTTATCTTTATTAATTTCCTGAGTAACTGAGAGTTTTTCGATGTAATCATACCTTACTGTTCTCAATGATGAATTTTCATACTCAAGCTTTTCCCCCCTGGTACATTTTTTAATTCCCTCAAACATAGTCTCATCCGAAGGCAGGTCAGTGATTAACAAATAGGAAGCAATGCTATTTCCATCCAGCTTTAGACCTCTGTATTTGTTGATTAACTGTAATGATGTGGAAAAAATGAACTCAGACTTTTGTTTATCTTGTACATAATAGCCGGTTTCAACCCCGTATTTATCCATCAGTATGGTAACTCTCTCCTGATCTATGATGACAGCTGAAAAGTAGCCTTCGAATAATTCAGTCAGATCTGATAGTCTCTT
>PWPZ01000073.1 GCA_003556985.1 Bacteroidota bacterium | reverse complement strand
ATGTAAAGCACACCCAGGATATCACGTTTTTCTCTGGATGGGATCAATCCGCCAAAACCATCCAGCTCAATCCCTTTCCAGTTTTTGAAACCCAGGGTTACTTCCACAATTCTGGCATACCGGAGACGGGTGATCTTTTCCAGCTTTTCCTTTTCAATGAAAGGAAACACATCTGGCAACGCAAAGGAACCCCCGGTAAAAACTACTTTTTGGGCATTAATTTCCCGTTTCTCACCATGGGTTTGCCAGCTGACTTTGTAGCCTTCCTTATCAGGTAAAACCTGCAAATTCACTGCATTGAAACTGAAGTTTTCCTTACCTGCATTTTCATGCAGGGCATTTACCAGGTTCGATAGTCCACCCCGGGCAGAAAACACCTTACGGGTAATTTTCTTTTCTGCTTCGGTTTTTTTCTCAAACTGCTTTTTTACTGCGCCGCCTATAAAGCTGCCGTAGTTCTGCTCCAGGTTGTACAATTTGGGCAGCGCATATTTGGGCACCAGGATCTCAGGATCACCGGCATACACGCCAATGATAAAGGGATCCACGGCATAATCCAGAAAACTTTGCCCCATGCGGCGCTTTACCAGTGCCGAAAGTGTTTCGTGCGGATCCTTCCCCATGCTGCGGAAGGGCTCGCCCAGCAGTCTGAATTTATCCTTCCATGTAAACAGCGGGGTTTTTATAC
Source organism: Bacteroidota bacterium (assembly GCA_003556985.1). GTDB lineage: Bacteria > Bacteroidota > Bacteroidia > Bacteroidales > PUMT01 > PXAP01. Next base: position 1,912 of record PWPZ01000073.1, on the reverse strand, counting down.
CGGCCATTACTCCCGAAGGCAGTTGTTCCCATTTACCGTTTTTCAGGATATACCTTTTCTGTGCATTTTCGTTGGCGGTTTCCAACTCGCATAGTCCGTTCAGTTCTTCAAAAATTTCAGCTATTTCGCTACTACCTATTACGCCGGTATTGGGTCCCAGTTCATAGGTAAAACCATTTCCCGTAACTGTTTGAATTACTCCGCCTGGTTCGCTCTCCTTTTCAACGACATGGAAGGGAATACCCGCTTTTTTCAGATAGTGTGCAGTGCTAAGACCGGTGAGGCCGGAGCCGATGATTAGGGTGTGTATGTCAGATATCATAGTGAATTAACAACCGAATTATAGGGCTTGTTGTATTGCGTTATTTTTTATCCTGTTAAAAATTTCCTTTTTACTTTCCCGCTCTTCCTCAATATCATAATCATCCTGCAAGCCAAGCCAGAATTTTGCACTTGTACCAAAATAGGATGCCAGCCGGAGCGCGGTATCAGCAGTAATTCTTCTTTTCCCCTTAATGATCTGAGATATCCGCGTTTGGGGCATATCCGTATCCTTTGCCAGTTTGTATGCCGATATCTCCAGGGGATTTAAAAACTCCTCCAGTAAAACCTCACCGGGGTGGATGTTTGGTAGCTTTTTCATGAGTACAGGTTTGTGGTTTTTTCGTCTACTTTTAAACTGTACTTTTTTTGGGGAGCTTACCACCGGCAAGTTTCTCGAGCAATTCTTTGTCTTCGTGGATTATCTTGCGCAGATTGCTGGTTAGTACTGCCTGGTCTTTGGTCTGCTTTTGCGCTTCTTTCAAATAGTCAAGAAGGTCTTGTAGTACATTTTCCGGAACTGTATCCAGAAGTTTCTGTATCTCAGTTTTAATCTGTTTTGTTGTCAACGCAGTAAATTTTCTCTAAAGATACGTCAAAAACAGAAAAATCTGTCTGGGCGAAGGACTTAAATATACCACAACTTATAAATACCCACAAATATATACCACATTTTCAATTTCCCTGATATTTTTTCGGGTATTGTTGTTGGATAGGGGCGCTTTATGGGTTTTTTATGGGTATGGAAAAGGTGGGTATTTGTTGGTGGGAAGTGGTATTGGGGGGTTGTGGAGCGGAAATGTAACCGAACGAAGGGAGCTCAGCGAAGCTGATTTGCGCTTAATAAATGGCCGAGAAAGTGGCACAATTAACTCAGGTATGATTGGCAAAACTTAATCCGGTATATGTGGCACAAGTTGAAGCGGTTTATCCAATTTGTATGTTATAAACCCAATGAATCTGTTAAAAGACTACTCTTGGTATCGAAAATTCTCCTTCAACCCAATATGTTGCATAGCCTCCGCAGCATTCAACCAGTTTAGTTTTGAACCGTCCACAAATGCGATTTTCATCGATCCATGTAATCCAAAAGTAAGAATCAGTTGCATTAGTACCAAGATATCTGTAAAATGCACCAGGGCTGTCAGCGGGGCTGAAAAATTCAATACTCGCTCCGGCTATACTATACCATGGATTTCCAAATCGATACTTTGCAATTTGAAATATGAAGGTGGGGTCTTCCTCATGCTTATAAAACCCAACTTCAGCACTTTCAGAAGAAGATTTGTTGTGAAAACTATTACCTCTCCCAATCATATTTCCAAAGCCTGAAGAATAAGACGGACCTGAACTAATAATTGAATCCGAATAAGAGTAATATATTTCGGAATCTTCAAATTTTATCCAAATGAAATATGGCGAATCACAAAAGATTGTATCAGTTGGAGATAAAATGTAGTGTTCTGATGATTCTTCTGGGTATTCAACAGGATAAATGGGTAATTTATCTAATTCTTCGAAGCAGCCCATAATAAAAATCAGAGGAAAAATAAACAACAATACAATTGTAGCAAAGTTTTTACTTTTAGTT
>PWPZ01000111.1 GCA_003556985.1 Bacteroidota bacterium | reverse complement strand
TTTTCTAAGGCATATTGAACGGAATGCCATGCTTCTTTTCACTATTCCTGCCGACAGCAAAAACGTTAAAGATGAATACAGAATACTGGTCGGCGAACTAAGTAAATACAACCCGGAGCTGCTGGATAAAAAAAGGTTCATAGCTATCACCAAAGCCGATTTGCTGGATGAAGAGTTAAGAGGTGAGCTTGCAGCAGAAGTCATTTCTGAACTGCCCGATATTCCAACGCTGTTTATATCCTCGGTAACGGGCGACGGATTAACCGTTTTGAAAGACAAACTGTGGGAAGTACTGAATAGCTGAGCCCGATCTCACCATCTCCACTTTCCGGTTGAAAAAATTGATTGCAACCAAATGGCCCGGGGTTAACTATTATCAAATACCCTTCACAGTCATGCCAGGATAAAAATAAAAAAACCGAGATTAACCGCATGCACGACATAATTGAATTTCTGAATCAACTGGATACCGATCTTTTCATCTATCTGAACAGCCTTAACAATGATTTCTTCGACTCTGTTTTTCTCTGGGTAACCGAAAAGTATTCATGGATATTTCTTTATGCAATAATCCTCGGACTTCTCTTCTGGCGTTATATGGCCGTCAGGATCGGAGTTAATCCCAACAATGATGGAAAAAGCATAACTTTCAGCTTCAAGAAAAGTTACTGGCCATGGTTGCTTCTTGCCGCCGTTTTTATTGGCCTGGCAGTTGCCCTTGCAGATCAGATCTCGGTCCATCTTTTCAAAAATGTTTTTCAGAGACTGCGACCCAGCCATGAACCGGAGCTGGCGGAGATAGTCCATCTCCCCAGAAGAAAAGGAGGCCTTTACGGCTTTGTCTCGGGCCACGCCACCACCTCATTTGCACTTGCCTGGTTTTCTTCCCGGATAATCGGCTTAAGATGGTATACCTGGATAATATTTATCTGGGCCGTTATTTTTTCATACAGCCGGATATATATCGGAGTGCATTATCCGGGCGACAGTATTTTCGGGGCTCTTCTCGGAATATTTTTGGGCTGGATGCTGCTGAGGGTATTCATGACAATGGGAAATGAGTGGTTCCCGGCTTTGCTGCCTGAAAAACTCAGAAAAAGGAAAATCCGCAACCCGGATGATTGATTTAACCCAAATGCTTTGAAACAGATGGTTGCCGGGGCTTTTGGCATATAAATTGTTATAACAATTTTGAAACAACTTGTAATCATGAAAGCAAAAAAATTCAACCTTGCCTGGCCCGCGGCGCCCAAAATCAATTCCGCCCTGCTTTCATTACTGCTTCTGATCCCTCTATCATTGCTCTTCTCCTGTCAGAAGGGTGATGATCCGTTTCCCGGACTGGCTTTTGTAGCCATTTCATATACGGTTGTTGAACCGGAATTTATTGAAATGGAAAACCCCTTCATTCCCGAGCTCTTTTACTGGGATTGGTTTTACAGGACAGACCCGGGATTATATTACATATATTATGAGGGTGACCGCCGGGTTGGCGGAAGGTCTAATCCTTACGCCTGGGAAATTGAATATGAAATATGGGAATATGAAGGAAAAAGAGCCCGGTATTTCTGGCAGGAGGGCGAAACCGGACCTGATGCCTATTTCACAATCGTCTGCTCCCCTTACGGACCTGAAGTTCATCACGAAAAAGATTACCCTGAAAAAACCACATGGGACGACGATCAAATCATCTCTGCCCCGGGTACCGAAAAAGAGATCATTATTGAAGAACTCAGTCATAATTTCGGCTTCCGCATGAGATACAGGCAGGTCATTCCCCGATCCCATACTTCCGGTCCTGCGGCTGAATAATGTGCCGGATTCGCGGCTTTCTCATGTGTAATGACGGCGGGGCGAATAATCATAGTTTAGCTCCTAAACGCCAATCCTGTAATAGCCGGTGTAAAAAATATACTTCCCCGCAACCTCCCCGAGCAGAAGACAAAAGAAAGCGACAAGCACAATATATTTAAGAGCATTTTCTCCGACATCCATCCTGATAAAACCCCATGCCAGCAGCAACCCTGTTCCTGCTGTCAACAACAGGTAATGAAGTGCGGCAATAAAACCGGGTATTTCGGACGGGGAAAACCCCACAGCCTCGATGGAGGTTAAGGCAAAAATTTCAAACGGAATCCTTACCAAAAAAGCTAAAAAAACAATGGATACCATCATCCTGAAAAAACCGGTTGTGCCGTGCTTGTCCGGATAAACCACATTGCCTGCCAGCAGAAGAGAGAGAAATAACGGAATTCCAAGTATCAGGCTGCCCGAGAAAAAAAGAACAAGAGTGGCTGGTGAATCCCAGGGAGGCACTACCCTGATCATATACAGCCGGGCCATAGAATATATCATGGCAACTCCTGCAAATACGCACAGCCTCAGAATTATTTTGTTTAATGATTCCTTATCTTTATATATCAGTATAAAAACAAACCGCATAACCAGCATTCCACCGAAAATTATAACCATGAATATTTCCCTGCTAAGCCATGAAGAGGAGAGATTGCTGAGGGCATATACAGCCCTGCCCGGCGAGCCAAGGTGTAAAAAGGAAAAGATCACGGCAGCTACCATGGCCAGGATGGCAAAAAAAGTAACC